>JBLHLO010000026.1:0-13375 GCA_047621105.1 Alphaproteobacteria bacterium | reverse complement strand
CAAGAGACCGGCGGCGATTGCCGCATTCTTGAATCTGATGACCACATCAGCATCGGCTTTGACCCCGGCGCCTGACCTAAGACCATTTTCGGAGAAGGCGAACCATCGACCTTCGCTGCTGTCTTCCGTCTTCATCTGGGCGGTAAAGGTTTTTTCTCTGAGCCGCTTGGCAAAAGCTGGATAGCGCCAGGCAGTGAACCTAAAGAGGAAGTTGAGCCCCATCAGGATCAGTGAGAATCTTGAAAATTTCATAGTCTTCTCCGCCGAGGCGGGGTGGGCGCTTAGCCCACGCCGCCTCAATCTTTTTTATTCAGCTTCAATCTTGTTAACCAGGGTACCGATCTTGGAAATTTCGATTTCCACCGTGTCGCCCGCCTTCATGAATACTTTGGGGTCGCGCTTGAACCCGACGCCGCCCGGTGTACCGGTGGAGATAACGTCGCCCGCCCGCAATTCGGTGAAGGTGGTGATGTATTCAATGGTGGTGGGGATATCGAAGATCATCAGGTCGGTCGTGGTGTTCTGCATGACATTGCCGTTAAGCCGCGTCGTCAATTCGAGCTGGGTCGGGTCGCCCAATTCATCTGCCGTGATCATCCACGGGCCGAAGCCGCCGGTCTTGGGAAAATTCTTGCCCGGCGCCCATTGCGGGGTGTGATTTTGGAAATCGCGCACCGATCCGTCGTTGTAGATCGAATAACCAGCAATGATGGACAGCGCATCCTTGGCTTTTACGTGGCGTCCGCCTTTGCCGATGATGACCGCGAGCTCGCCTTCGTAATCGAGCATGTGCGATGCCTTGGGCAGAACCAGGGGCTGGTTGTGGCCGGTTTGGGTGTCGGCAAAACGAATGAACAGCGCCGGGTTATCGGTCGGCGCGCGGCCGGTTTCTTCGCGATGGGCCTTGTAGTTCAGGCCGACACAGATGATTTTATCCGCATTGGGAATAACTGGGTTGAAGCTGACCGAGTCGAGCGTGTGATCGGGCTTTTGCCCATCGGCAGCTTTGGCGGCTTCCGCTTCGGCTCCGGCAGCAAGCAGGGATTTGATGTCGGGGTATTTACTGCCGATGCGCGCGCCTAAATCGACGATGCCGTCATCGATGACCACACCGTAAGAATCCTTGCCCTTGGTGTTGAAGCTTACCAATTTCATGTCGTGTGTCTTTCTCTCTTGGCCCTGTTGGTTCGTATGGCTCTGTTGTGGGGGGCAGGATGCGGTCAGCTGCGCATCCAGGCGCCGCCCCATATATTAAGGGTATGTTCTTCATGCGGCCATTGGCGTGGGGGCATGTCGTGGGGCATCAGTTCGATTTCCGCCGAGAGTTCGACCATGTTGCCGTCGGGATCGGGGATCATGAAGAACAGGTTATTGCCGGGGCCATGTCGGCCGGGTCCCCAGCCAAGTGGAATGTGCATCGCGCCCAGATGATCGGCCCAGTCGCGGATTCCGTTCCAATCCTGAGTTTCCATGGAGAAATGATCGAAGCGGGCATCTTTAGTGCGGAAGGCGGCAGTTGAATGGTGCTCTTCGTCTGAGCGCAGGAACGCGGCGGTCAGCGCGCCCTTATCGTCCATGACCTCATCGGAGAGCACGAAGCCGAGCGTTTGCCAAAAACTGATCACCTGCTCCAGATTGGGCGTTCCCTTGACCGCGTGTTGCAGGCGGCCAGAGAGCCGGTCGTCGTTTGAGGCTCCCTCAATGGGGGTGCCGAATATCATTACATGGCCGTCGGGGTCGCTGACGGAGAAGGTGCCTTCTGATTTGAATAAAGGGCTGGTGGCGGTGCCGGTAGGGATGCCCTGGGCTTCGATATAGGTTTTGAGGGCGCTCAAGCGCTCAGCTTCAGGAATGGCAAAGGCGGAGAAGGCGAGGCCGTTGCGTTTACCTCGGCCGATCAAAAAGCGCCGTTCCACGCCTTTAAGATCCCAGATCCCGTCGCTGATCTCACTCACCGTCAACTCGAGCACCCGTTGGTAGAAATCGAGCAGCACAGGCGGCTGGTCGGAGGTGATCTTGATATGATGTAGGCGCGCCGGCCATAAAGGGGAAGGGGATGCCATGGGGTATGTTTCCTTGCGATGCACACTCTGCCTGAAAGTCTCTTCCCCTCCCGGCACCCATACAAGGGCGATAAAACCCAAACGACTGAGGCGAACGCCGGCCCAGAAAGATCAGGTCCGATGGGGAATCCGCTTCTAACCTCTTACCTTTGTATACAGGCATCAGAGGAAGGCGGCCTTTATTCAAAAATCCTATAATATGGGATTGAGCGCAAGTCCTTTCTTCTCGATAATAGCGGCTTGAATTCGTTCGCCGCAGGAGCCTTAAACGTGACCCTTCATCGTGTCTAGGCCAGTCTCCAGCCTCGAGCGAATGCTCGGTGTCCTTGATGTCTTTTCCGAAACGGAGCCGGTATGGACGGTCGAGGCTTTGGTCGGGCGCCTTAGCCTGACCCGTTCGACCGCCTATCGATATGTTAAGGAACTCTGTGAGGCGGGGTTGTTGGCGCCGGTCGGGGGAGGTGGGTATAGCCTTGGCCCCCGGATCATCGAACTAGACCGCCAGATTCGCCATTGTGACCCATTGCTGACCGTCGGGGGGGACGTGCTCGCCAGCCTATTGCCGGCCATCGGGGAGGGGATACTCTTTATATGTGGGCTCAGGGGCGACGCGGTACTCTCGCTGTTTCGGGTGGAAAACCCCAATTCCTTGAATATCAGCTATTCACGGGGCCGACCGATGCCGCTGTTCAGGGGCTCGGCTTCAGTCATTATTCTTGCCCATTTGCCCGAAAACCGTTTGCGCCGGTTATTCCGTGAACAGGCAGCGGCCATTGCGGCGGCGGGGTTGGGCCATGATTGGTCCAGTTTTAGAACGGCCCTGCGCGCTATTCGCGCCAAGCCCTCTCTTACCGGGCGTGCTCAGCTTGATGCCGGGGTCTTCGCCATTTCAGCGCCGGTGTTTGACGGCGACGGCAATGTTCTTGCGAGCCTGACGCTTGCCATGCCTGAGCGTCGTGCCGATGAAGAGGATGCAGTCCCCCTGGCTTCCCAAATTGAGGAGGGCGCGTCACGCATCACCGAAGCCTTGGCAAGAAGTGCTCTAGGTTTGCGCTAGCGTTCAAGCTCAGCAGCTGCAGAATTAATGTCATGGATGATCATCACTAGATCACCTCAGGGCGCTCAGTTAGAAAAAAAGTTTCTATTGGCGGCAAGAAGATCAAACGTAATAGTCTGCAGTGAGTGCTGCATAATTATGTTTTTACCCTCGCTCGACTCCCCGGCGGTTTTTTTTCGTATTTTTGTGCGGGTGGTCAAAAAATCACATTTTTGTGTTTTGGGGGGCCGGTCGTCGAAAAAACCCCATTTTTTTATTTTTTAGGAAATTTTTTTCACCCCCTTCGATTCGGGTTATAGGTCGGTTGGATGCCCTGTGATTCTTGTTTACGCTTCCCCTATTCCAGTTTTGCATCGTCGGTGATGGCGGAATCGCGACGCGTATTATGTCGCGAAAGCCGCTTGAATATTGAGGCGCACCAACGCCACTTTTTTTGCGCGCTTATGTCCGGTGAAGCGTCTTCCGTTTCTTGGGCTCTGCCACAATTCAGCGAATCGCATAACACGCGCATGGAAACGCCACAAACAAGGAATTCTGCGCCTTTCAGAAGTTTTTGATTGAGGGGCAGGGGATGGTTTGAGGGGGCTTGATTCTATTCTTCACGGGTCGCTTTTTCATCTTGTGATAAAGCCTAACGGGTGTGCGACTACGTCAGGTCGACGATAAAAATTTGCGAAAATACGTGTACGTTCGTGACATGTAATTTGTTGTGAGCAAGTCATCAATGTCGATATGCAAATGACGGACAATGTTGAATCGGAGTCTGCATTGTTCAAAATTACCATTGGGAAAAGCTGAATCAGTCATACAAGTGTTTTCTTGCATACATGGCCGTTAATAGTTAATTATCTTTTGCGCGCCAATTATTCGGCCGCAGTTAGTGTGTGAGTTTGTAACCCAACTTTGTTCAATGCGTACTTCACCGCATATGCGGTATCCTCGAAGGAGGCACGACAGCATGAAGAAACCTAAGAAGTCTAAAAAGAAAGTTGCAAAGAAGAAGGCCCCTGCTAAGAAGCGGAAGGTCGCAAAGAAGAAGGCCCCTGCTAAGAAGCGGAAGGTCGCAAAGAAGAAGGCCCCTGCCAAGAAGCGGAAGGCCGCAAAGAAGAAGGCCCCTGCTAAGAAGCGGAAGGCCGCAAAGAAGAAGCCTGCCAAGCGTAAGGCCGCGAAGCGGAAGAAGGCCCCTGCTAAGAAGCGGAAGGCCGCAAAGAAGAAGGCCCCTGCTAAGAAGCGGAAGGCCGCAAAGAAGAAGCCTGCCAAGCGTAAGGCCGCGAAGCGGAAGAAGGCCCCTGCTAAGAAGCGGAAGGCCGCAAAGAAGAAGCCTGCCAAGCGTAAGGCCGCGAAGCGGAAGAAGGCTCCTGCTAAGAGTGCGGCAGCCAAACGTAAGGCCCCGGCCAAGCGGAAAGCTCCTGCACGTCGCAAGAAGTAGATAAAGCGCGCAAGTACCAACCGTGACAAAGGGACCTTCACGAACAAGTTCCAGGTCTGGTGGCCGGTCGAAGACCAGCAGCGCCAAGGCAAGGGCTGCGGTGAAGGGACCTAAACGGTTGAAACGAGTAAACGAGCGGGCGTCGGCACCAAGTGTGCCGGCGCCCGTTGCGTCTCTTAACCGGCCCAGCTTCGGTATCAACCTTGCCCGTGAGCAATGTTACGTGTGCTGGATGTCGGCAGTGGCCAAACCTCCAAAGTCACCCAAATCTCCAGAATTGATGCGCAAGGACCATCACCGCTACTTGGTTGGGCTAGAGCGCAAGGGCATCCTTTTTGCCGCAGGCCCGTTCATGGATGAAAAAGGCGCGCGGGTCGGGGTCGGCATGATGATCATCCGGGCCAAGTCCACGGCCGAGGCGACACGCATAGCCATGCGTGAACCCTATACCAAGGCCGGGCAGCGCCAGATGCAGGTGACCCCTTGGCAACGCAATGAAGGTGTGGTCCGTCTTGCCGTTAATTTTGCCGATGGCGAGCTTCAGGTCGACAGTCGCACCTATTCTCTGACCCCCAAGGGTCGTTAGCCTCTTTCCCCATACTTATATATGGGCCGCTTAGGTCCTGTCCCATGCTTCCAATGTGCGGTCAATGTGCGGTCCGCTGATACCGGAGAGCATCGTTACCACGTGGCTGGAAAGCTTGCCGATTTGGTGTAGAGTATAGTCAATCCTCCGAAGCCCAGTTGGGTGAGGGGGAATGTTTAACACTTAAAATGTTCTGCACTTATCTGCACTTATAAGAACAGGATAACAGGAGGGGACAATGGTCAGCGCTTCAGATCTTTCCGGCATGATGGGCATGATGCCGGCATTTGCTACTGATGATGCCGTGAATGTAGATGCCACCGATACCGTGGACTTGGGCCGTATGGAAGCGGGGGTTAACCGCATGGTCGGTGATGGGATCGGGGTGATTGCCACCTGCGGTTCATTCGGTGAATTTCACACCCTGCTTGACGGGGAGTTTGAGAAATTAAATGCGGGGGTGGTCGAAACCGTTGCCAATCGGGTGCCGGTCTTCGTCGGCTGCACGGCTGTCAATTCCCGCGAAGCGATCAAGAAGATGGCCTATGCCGAGAAAATCGGCGCTTATGGAGTCTTGGTGGGCGTGCCGTACTACTTCCCATCGTCGCCCGAAAATGTGATCCGTTTCTACCGGGACATCTCCGAACGGTTCCCCAAGCTCGGCATCATGATTTATCACAATCCGACGCTTCATAACGTGACCATCCCGGTGCCGGCCTTTGCCGAACTCACGAAATTGCCCAATTTGATCGCGATGAAGGATAGTCACCGCGATACCAATCAGTTTATTAAGCTGCAGGAAATCATTAAGGGCAAAATCTCGGTGTTCTGTAACTGGGCGCAGTTTCACCCTTATTACGAACTAGGCGCAGCCGGGTTCTGGTCCATTGAAGCCTGGATGGGCCCCCAGGTCATGCTGGCCTATCACGAAGCTGTGGTGGCCGGCGATATCGCCCGTGCCAAGGAAATCATGCTGGCGGTCTCACCGGCGATGGCAAACCCCCCGGTCAATCTATCGTGGCGCGAAACCGCCTCGAAGATCGGTGTCAGGTACGCCGGTTATTGTGATCCGGGACCGCTGCGGCCACCCTTCCTTGAAATTCCCGACGCGGTGGACAAGGCCCAGAAAGCGCGCGCTGAAAAGTGGACTGAGTTGTGCAAGACCTATCAACCGAGCCAGACACGCTCAGCAGCTAAATAGGTACCGTTCATGGCGATAGACTTAACTGATGCTGACTTTCAGGCCGTTGATACGGCTCAGGTAGATCGTATGACCTGTCTGCTCGGCACGGCGACCAGCAATGGCGCGCCGCAGATTAGCCCCAAGGGTTCGATGATGGTGTTTGATGGGACCCGGCTAGCTTATTGGGAGCGGGCCGGGCGTAGTGCGATCGCCAATATCAAGGCCAATCCCCAGGTGGTCGTGTACTACCGTAATCCGGGGCGCAAGTTGCTCTGGCGTTTTTACGGTAATGCCGAGGCCCATCCCGACGGGGCGCTTTGTGATGCAGTCTGGAGTCGCACTATCCCCGAAGAACGGGAAAAGGACCCGGACAAGAAGGGCATGGCCGTAGTGATTGACGTCACGCTGATCAACGACTTGTCGGGCAAAGTTATTCAGCAGGCCTGATCCAGCATTGGCGAAGGCAGGATCAGGAAAGGACGTGTAATGGCGGCTTTCGACGTTGGCGGCATCCTGATGGATCAGCCGTTCAAAATTCGTCGCCTTGGCCATTTTGGCATGAATAGCCAGGACCAGGCGGCGATGATCGGTTTTTATACCGATCTTCTCGGCTTCAAGGTCGTCGACCTGCGCGACCCGTTCAAGGGCCAGGGGAATCCCCCGGAATTTAGCGATTACGGCGATTGCACGGGGTATTTCACGCGCTACGCCTCGGACCATCACGCGCTGGTTTTTTACAATCACCGTTTCCGCATGGCGGGCGACCCTGACGGCAAGCGGTTCTATCCCGGCAATACCATCAACCAGATCACTTGGCAGGTGGGCAGTCTACGTGAAGTCGTTGAGGGCCATAAATGGCTCGAATCCGAAGGCTGTCCGATGGTCCGCACCGGCCGCGATATGCCCGGTTCCAACTGGCATACCTATGTCAGTGATCCGGATGGTCATATCAATGAGCTGTATTACGGGATTGAGCAGATTGGCTGGACCGGCCGTTCCAAGCCGCCGCCGATGTATTCCCGTGAATTCCACGACCTGCCCCCCTTGCCGCAAATTTCCGAACATCAGGAAGTCAATGATGCCCTTGCCGCGGATGTCGATCCGATGTCGGGGTATCGTTACAATGAAGACCACCTTTCCTTCGATTACGATGTGCAGGGTATCAAGATGCCGCGGCCGTTTCGGATCGTCAAAATGGGCCCGGTCGGCCTGTTCGTGAAAGATATGGAGGCCTCGCTTGCCTTCTACCGCGATCGGCTTGGTTTCATCCCGACCGAGGACATCAGTGTCCACGGCCAGCGGGTCCATTTTCTGCGCAACAACACCGAGCACCATTCACTGACCTTGGCGCCTTTGGTCTTGCGCGAACAACTTGGTTTTTCAGATCACACGTCGATGATGAGCTTTGGCTTACAACTGGCCAATTACCAGCAGCTCCGGGACGCAATTGAGATGTTCACGGCTAAGGGTTGTCGCACTGGCGAATTACCGCCGGAGATGACGCCGGGCATGGATCACACCATCATCCTGTTCGACCCCGACGGCCAGGCCCTGCAACTCTATTACGCCATGGAACAAGTTGGATGGGATGGTAAGCCGCGTCCGGCAGCCCAACGGCGCAAGGTGACGTCTGGCCATTGGCCTGACACCCTTAAGCCGCTATCGGATACTTATATGGGGGAACCGTTCCTCGGGCCCTGGAACTGAATTTATGTGCGCTTACGACCGCCTAGATTAGCGCCGGCATCGCAGATCAAGATTTGGCCGGTGACGAGATCGGGCCCGGTAATGAACCCCATAATGACGCCGGCGACTTCCTCGGGTGTTGCTGCTTTTTGAAGGGCCGAACGTTCCTGCCATTCGCGGACATGAGCTTCATAGCCCTTATCGCCCAAGTTAGGCAGATGCCAGCGGCCCTGCACGAAGCCGGGGCAGACGGCATTGACGCGAATCTCTGGCGCTAATACACGGGCGAGGGCCAGCGTCAGGGCGTTGAGCGCGGCTTTAGAAGTCCCATAGGCGATCGAGGAGCCTGATCCGAAGACACCGGCGGTCGAAGACACGTTGACGATGGCGCCCGTGCCCTGGGCGCGCATATGCGGGGCGGCGGCGCGCGCCATTTGGAATGGGCCGATGGTATTGACGGCGTAAATGCGCTGAAAATCCTCTGCGCTCAGGCCGTCAAGATCGGCCGCAGGCACGAACTTGGTGATTCCCGCGGAATTGACCAGCACATCAAGGCGTCCGAACGCGTCCATCGCTGCCGCTGCTAATGCTTGGCAGTCGTCGTCATCGGCAACATTTGCGCGTAACACGACGGCGTCGGCACCGGCTGTGCGGCAGGCTTCGGCCGTGGCTTCGGCCTCGGCTTGGCTCTTAGTATAATTGATGACCACCCGGCATCCCTGGGCCGCCAATGCGCGCGCCGTAGCGGCGCCTATGCCGGTGGCCGAACCGGTAACGATGGCTGATGCCCCTGTGATGTCCATGCTGCTTCTGCTGCCCCCATTTTAGGCCTGTTGACTCATTGTAGCTGGACGCCACTCGCCGTACCATCAGCACAATACGTAACACGCAAGTCGCGCTGGGCAGGGAGAGTAGTATGAAACTAGGTGTCTACGGCCCATTTCCCTATTCGCCGATCATCGACCGGCCGAAGCTGACTTGGCCGGGGGGCGCCCGCGTCGCGGTTTGGGTCGACGTTAATCTTGAATTCTTCCCGTTCAACGAAAAAGTGCCACAAACTGCGGGCCACATACCCGACGTTCCGGGTTGGTCACGTACTGACTACGGTAACCGGGTCGGCGTGTTTCGGGTGATGGAGGTGATGAATCGCCTTGGTGTGCCGGGTACGGCGGCGATCAATGCAGAAATTTGTGATCATCATCCACGGATCGTCGAGCGCGCCTTGGAACTGGACTGGGGGGTGATCGGACATTGCCAGTCAAATGCGCGCCCATTGAACGAAATTGACCTAAAGTCTGAACATAATGTTATTTCAGAAACACTTGATACTATTGAAAAAATGACTGGAACTCGCCCGATTGGTTGGCTCGGGGCATCAATGGCTGAAACGGCTCAAACACTGGAAATTCTTGCGGCCGAAGGGATAACGTACACCGCCGATTGGCTCAACGATGATCAGCCGTTTCTGCTCGACGTTAAGTGTCAGCATGGGGGGCAAATGGTGGCGCTGCCGTTCGGGCAGGAAACCCACGACAAGGGATCCTTCTCACGCCGCGGTTATAAGCCCGATGACTACGCTGACATGCTCAAGCGCAATTTCGATGTGCTCTACCGTGAAGGGGCGGAGACGGCCCGTGTCATGCCGATTGCGCTACACCCGTTTGTCATTGGGGTCCCGCATCGCATCGGCGCCCTGGAAGATGCGCTGGCCTATATTCGCAGTTTTGATCAAGTCTGGTGCGCCACAGCCGATGAAATCGTTGCGGCCTATCTGGCGCAAAATCCTCAGGTCTGAAACGTGCGCCGTCCTTGAAGGTTTGGCTTAGAAACGCTCCGCGTCATAGGGGCTGAGATCAACCGCTGGGGAATTGCCGGAAATCATTTCGGCCAAAGCCTTGCCGGAGCCTGGGCCCATGGTCCAGCCCTGCGTCCCGTGTCCGGTATTGAGATAGAGGTTGGAAAGCTTCGTGCCGCCGATCACCGGGATGCCATCAGGGGTCAACGGCCGGAGTCCGGCCCAAAATTCTGCGCCTTCCGCGTCCATGGCACCTGGAAATAGCCGGAGCCCAGCATCAAGAACGGCCCGCGCGCGCGGTGCGTTGATGAGGGTATTAAAGCCTGTGAATTCCGCCGTGCCTGCGATCCTCAGCTTATCGCCAAGGCGGCTTACGACAATCTTGGCGTCGTCATCAGTGATTGAAATGTGGGGCGCGCGGTTCGATGCCGTGACGGGCACGGTCACCGAATACCCCTTGGTCGGGTAGATCGGCAAACGGATGCCGATTCCGGCGAGCAGGGGCTCCGAATAGCTGCCAAGTGCACAGACGTAGGCATCAGCCGTCACCATGCTGTACTGGGTCAAGACCCCGGTAATGCGTCCCCCCATTTGGGCGAGGCGCAGAATCTTGGTATCCATGCGGAATTCGACCCCAGCGTCGGCGGCGAGTCCCGCAAGCGCCTGGGTGAAGGCATGGGCATCGCCGGAAAGATCGCCGGGGGAGTAGATGGCCCCTGCGAGATTTTCCTGCGTGCTGCCGAGCGCCGGTTCCATGGCGATCGAGGCTTCACGGTTTAGGGTTTCGGTTGCGAGACCGAGCGCGCGAAAGCGATCGGCGACAGCGGCGGCACGATCGAGATCCCGGTTCGTGCGATAAACATGGAGGATACCACGATCCACGGCGTCGAATTGGATACCGGTTTCCGTCCGCAACTGGGCAAGGGTATCGCGGCTATAAAGGGCGAGTTTGAGCGCCTTTAATCCATTGGCATTGCTTGGTCCGGTGCGGCAGGCGGAGAGAAAACGCAGGAAGAAGCCCCACATGGCCGGATCCCAACTGAACCGGAAATAAAGCGGCGCGTCCTTGCGCCCTAGCCAGCTTGCCAATTTCAGCAACGTTGCTGGGTTCGACCATGGCTGGGCATGGGAGGCCGAGACCTGTCCGCCATTGGCAAAACTGGTTTCAAGACCGGCTGCCGGTTGGCGGTCGATAACCGTCACCTGATGGCCGTCGCGGGCGAGGAAATAAGCGGTGCTGACGCCGATGACGCCGGCCCCAAGCACGATGACTTTCACCGGGAACCTTCTTTGGAATGGGGCCCAGCTATGTGGGCGGGAATGAGTTGAAAATAGTCCTGCCGACGCGTGGGCTCAAGGGGCATGCGAGAGGGAAAACACTCAGGATTCTTGACGGTATGTACGTGTAAGACGTACAAGACATTTATGGCGCCTACCGGTCCTACAAGCAAAAAAATTGTCGCCCGCTTTGGGGGAATCCGTCCAATGGCGCGTGCGCTCAGCACCGCGACCGGGCGCAAGGTCGCGCCAACGACGGTTCAGGGATGGCTTGACCGAGGGCGTGTGCCGGCCACACGTCAGAGCGATGTGCTGGCGGCTGCCGTAGCGGTGGGGGTCACGCTTACCCCGGCTGATTTTTTTGCTATCCCAGAAACTGATGCCCCCAGCATTGAGCATCCGGAAAGGGAAGGATGCGAACTTCTAACCTGTGCCGAGATGGGGCAGGCCGACCAGTTGACGATTGATGCGGGTACAGCGAGTGAACGGCTCATGGAAGCGGCGGGTGCGGGGAGTGCGCGCCGGATCATGGAACGCTTTGCGTCCGTGCCGGTTCTCGTGTTGTGCGGACCTGGCAATAATGGGGGGGATGGTTTTGTCATTGCCCGATGTTTGCAGTGTGCTGGCTGGAAGGTGCGCTTGGCGCTTCTCGGATCGGTGAAAAAGCTCCAAGGTGATGCGGCTCTCAATGCCCAAAAATGGCTAAGAAATAACTCTAAAAATACAATAGAACCAATTGATATTAATTTATTAAATACTTCTCAACTTGTAGTTGATGCATTGTTTGGGGCGGGCCTTGTGAGGCCCCTTTCTGGCGCCGTTCGCGAGCTTGTCTTGGCCCTCAATGAGCGCGCCTTACCAGTTGCCGCCGTCGACATGCCGAGCGGCATTGACGGCGATACTGGCCGCATATTAGGCGCTGATGATGACATGGGGGGTGGGAGCGAGGATGGCGGCGTTGCTGTCCGTGCGGCATTGACCGTCACTTTCTTCCGCAAAAAACCGGGACATCTTCTTTATCCAGGCCGAGCGCTTTGTGGAGAAACGCATTGCGTAGACATTGGCATTGGTAATGACGCGCTGACATCGATCAAGCCGCTAACATTCGAAAACGGCCCTGCCCTGTGGGAAGATGACTTTCCCTGGCCGGAAACGGCGGCGCATAAATATAGCCGCGGGGCTGCGGTGATTTGCGGGGGGACAGAGATGACGGGGGCAGCCCGTCTGGCGGCGCGGGGTGCGGCGCGAATCGGGGCAGGACTGGTGACCATTGCGGCGCGGCCGGAAGCGATCCCGATTTATCAGCAAGGTGATGCGGGGATTCTCACGACGCCATTGACGGCCCGCGACGATCTCGCCCGCTATCTTACCGATCCGCGGCGGCGCGCCGTCTTGGTGGGGCCGGGCTATGGGGTTGGAAAGCACACCCGTGAACATGCCCGGGTAGCCTTGGAATTAGCCAAAAAATTGTGTCTCGATGCTGATGGGTTGACCAGCTTCGCCGATTGGCCACCTGGCCTGTTCGAAGCTATTGCCGAGGCCACGAAGGCGGGAGGCGCGGCGGTGCTAACCCCGCATGAGGGTGAATTTGCCCGTTTGTTTCCAGATCTCAGGCAATCAGGGCGGCTGGCGCGGGCGCGGGCGGCGGCGGCCCGTTCCGGTGCCGTCGTGGTGCTTAAAGGGCCGGACACAGTGATTGCCGCCCCTGATGGCCGCGCTGCCATCAATGCCAATGCGCCGGCTTGGCTTGCCACAGCCGGTTCGGGTGACGTGTTGGCGGGGATGATTACCGCATTGCTGGCGCAGGGGGTACCTGCCTTTGCCGCCGCCGCGATGGCGGTATGGATTCATGGAGAGGCCGCAAAAAAATTCGGCCCTGGCCTGATCGCCGAGGATTTACCAGGGATGATTCCCTCCGTTCTTGGTGAACTGATGGCCGAACGTGCGGTTTTACGAAGCGCTTGAATCCCTCATTTCGGCCTGATTTGGGGCTTTAACCTCATCTCAATAAATGCATAGAACTTATTGAAAATTAGAGGCTTTTTTAATATTCCCCTTAACTTCTTATTAAATCGTCCGGGGGTATGTTGGCATCGTACCAAAGGAATTGGGGACGTTCGTGTTATGTGGAATAAGTTGTTCAGGAAAGAACAGGACTTAGATGCGATCTGCGCAGGTAGCGTGTACCGTCTCGTACGCCGTGACAACACGGAGGAAACGGCGACGGTGCTGGCAATACGCGACGATTCTCTCGGCATTCCTCATGTGCGTTATCGGGTCAGCATTGGCCGCACCGAT
>JBLHLO010000025.1:0-13532 GCA_047621105.1 Alphaproteobacteria bacterium | reverse complement strand
TTCGAGATGCGGGCGTACCTTGGCCACGATATCGTCGGGTCCGCCGACCAGCCAAGTCGCCTCCCCATTGCGGACCAGCCGGGGGACCGAGGTGACCGACGCGTCGATCACGTGAATGCCCTTTTTGGCGGCGGCTTCGGCGACGCGTTTTGTGGTCGCCGGTAATATAGTGCTGTGTAGCAAGATGATCGTCCCAGGGGCGGCGCTTTCAAGGGCGCCATTTGGTTCAATCGTGGCATTGAAAACCTGACCATCGTCATGAACGAAGACGTGAATAAGGCCGGCATCCTTGGCGATTTCGGCGGCCGAGCCTTTGGTTTCGGCGCCGCCTTCGCGGGCAGCGTCCATGGCGCTGGGTTTCACGTCAAAGGCGTGAACCGTTTTTTCGGCAAGGGTGAGGCGCGAGAGCAGGGCGCTGCCCATTTTGCCGACACCGATAAGGCCGATGACCTCTCCCATGAACCGCTCCCCCTGGTTTGGACGTTGTTTTATGCCCTTGGAAGGATGATGACTCTCGCGTTTCTTGACCGCAAGTCACTAAAAGGCGTCAACTTGCTGGGAAGGCCGAGCGTATGAAGGCCAGAGTGTGTAGGAAAGACCATGAAGGACGTGACCCGTTTCAAGACTGGACTTGCCTGCACCTGTTTGGCGGCGATCTGTTGCCTGACACCGGTGCTGGTGATCTCGTTGGGCGCCATCGGGTTATCGGCGGCCTTGGGCTGGCTCGATTATGTATTGCTGCCGGCCTTGGCAATCTCTGCCGTAATGACTATCCATGCCGCTATTCGTCTGCTGAGAAGGAGGCGGAATGCCTGAGTTACGCTCGATACTGACTTGTCCTGAATGCAGCCATCGGGCGAGGGAGACAATGCCCACCGATGCCTGCCAGTACTTTTATGAATGCAAGGGTTGTGGCGCCGTGCTCAAGCCCAAACCTGGCGATTGTTGCGTTTTCTGTTCCTATGGCTCCGTGCCTTGCCCCCCAATCCAGTTGGGCGGTGTCGATAAGTGTTGCCCTTAGGCCATCTGGGCTTCGATTAGACCACAGACCGATTGACCGGACGGGGCAGGTTCTCTAAACAGCCTGCAGATATATCATGGCTTCCGCACCCCCCATTCTCGGCATTAAGGATGCCCACCTGGCCTTCGCCGATAAGCTGTTGTTCGACGGCTTGTCTCTGTTTCTGACACCGGGCGATCACGTCACCTTGATCGGTGCCAATGGCACCGGCAAGACGACGCTGATGCGCTGCCTGATGGGCGCGCTGGAACTTGATGCCGGTGAGCGCACGGTCCGCCCCGGCAGTGTGATCGCTCTGGTGCCACAGGACGTGGCTGTGGGGGCTGGCGAAACCCTGGCCCATTATGTGGCCAGTCCGGACGGCATCATCGCCCCTGGCGTGCCGGAGGCGATGCAACCCTTGCCCGATCATAAGGTTGATGAAGCACTGGCTATGCTCGGCCTTGACCCGGCGCGTACCGGGGCGACGCTGTCGGGGGGTGAAAACCGCCGCGCCGCGCTCGCCCGTGCGCTGGCGCGCGACGCCGATGTCTTGTTGCTCGATGAGCCGACCAACCATCTTGATCTTGCGGCGATTGAATGGCTGGAAGGGGTTCTCAAAAAATTTCGGGGTGCGCTTATGGTGATCAGCCATGACCGTACATTTTTGAACAACATCGCGACCTCGACCGTCTGGCTGCAAAGACGCAGCCTGCTGCGCATGGACCGGCCCTTTGCCGAGTTTGAAGAATGGTCCGATGAAATTTTGGCACTGGAAATCAAGCACCAGCAGAAACTCGCCAAATCAATTGACCGCGAAACCCAATGGCTACATCGCGGCGTCACGGCGCGGCGTAAACGCAATCAGGGCCGGTTGCGTAACCTGAATGAAATGCGCGAAGCGCGCCGCCAGCGTGATGTCCTTGGCGCCAAGGTCAATCTATCGGCGGGGGAAGGCCCGCCCGCCAGCCAGCTGGTCTGCGACGTGATCGACGTGTCCAAATCTTTCACCAGCCCCGATGGCCAACCTTTGGTTCTTCTGAAAGACTTCTCAACCCGCATTCTGCGGGGTGACCGGATCGGCATTATTGGTCCCAACGGAGCGGGCAAGACAACCTTGCTGCGCATGCTGTTGGGTGAAGAGACCGCGGACACGGGCCGGATCAAGATGGGCAAGCGGACCGAAGTTGCTTATTTCGATCAATCCCGGCGGGATATCGACCCCAAGCTCACCCCGTGGGAATTTCTCTGCCCCCAAGGCGGTGATCAGATCGATGTACGCGGCAATTCGCGCCATGTGATCGGTTATCTGAAAGAGTTCCTGTTTGATGAGAACGACGCGCGGGCCAAGATCGCAACCTTGTCGGGTGGCCAGCGCAACCGGCTGGTGCTGGCCAAGGTGCTGGCCCAGTCATCGAATTTGCTGGTGCTCGATGAACCGACCAATGATCTCGATATGGATACGTTGGACAAGCTTCAGGATGCGCTCGCGGCCTATGACGGCACGCTGTTGGTGGTCAGCCATGACCGCGATTTCCTCGACCAGCTCACCACCAGTCTGATCGTGCTGGAAGGGGGCGGTGATGTGCAGGAATATGTGGGGGGGTATCGTGATTATCTGCGCCAGCGTGGTTCACGACCGGAAAAACACGGCGCGGCGCGGGCGGCAAAAAAATCAGCGAACATTTCCCGCGATAAAGCCGCGCCGGCTAAGCTGACCTTCAAGGATCAGCATAACCTTGGCCTTTTGCCGGGGGAGATCGCGGCGTTGGAGACCGAAATCGCGGCGCTTGGTCAAACCCTGGCCGATCCAGGCCTCTTTGCCCATGATCCAGATGCTTTCAACAAGGCGGCGGCACGTCTCGATGCCGCAAAGGCGGAATTGGCCGGGAAAGAAGATCGCTGGCTGGCGCTTGAGGCGTTGCGCGATGAAATTGAGCAGAGCCGGTCCGCTTAACCGGGATCCTTATGCGTCCGTTTTACTGGCACAAGTGATGCAGGTCGCAACTGCCGGGTCGAGGTCGCGGCGCTTGGCCGGAATTTCTTCATCACAGGCAACGCAAAAACCGTAATCGCCCGCTGCAATGCGTACTAACGCAGCTTCGATGACCAATCGGCGGGTCTGGCGGCGGCGTTCTGTTTCCTTGGCCATTTCCTGAACTTGCATGGCATCCATGCGTGACAGGCGTCCGACGCTCTGTTGATCGAGCGCCACCGGATCGCGGCCAGCACTGGTTTCAGCACTGGCCGCGGTCAGGTCTTTGAGTTCCGCTTCAAGGCGTGCCTTGTATGGTCCCGGTTCCATTTTTGTTAATCGAGAATGCTCTTCGCCTTGTAACGCTGTTCCCAGGTCGGGATGACGTCCTTGTTGTAGACCGAATCGGGGGTGATGCCCTTCAGTGCGGTAATCACGCATTTGCTGGCCCAGATCAGTCCGGGATGCAGGCCCGAGCGCAGATTGGATGACACCATATGCGGTGACAGAATCACTTTGTCGCCTTGTTTTAAAAGGCGCGAGTCCTTGGAGAGGGGCTCGTCTTCGAACACGTCGAGCGCGGCGCTGGCGATCTTGCCTGAATCGAGCCCATCACAGAGCGCCTCTTCGCTGACCACCTGACCGCGTGAATCATTGATGACGATCACCTCATCGCGGCATTTGGCGACGGCTGCCGCATTGAACATCTGCCGGGTTTCATCGGTCAGGGTAACGTGGAAGGTGATGATCTCGGCTTCCGCCAACAATTGATCGTAGGAGACCTTTTCAACGCCCATAGCCTCGAAATGCGAATCGGGGACATAGGGGTCATGGGCGATAATCCGGCAGCCCCAGGGACGCAAGAGCTTGGAGATGCGTGACCCAATGCGGCCGAGGCCGACAATCCCCACGACCATACCGGGGAAGTCATCCTGTTCGCGCGCCCCGAGGTAGAGCCCCTGTAGATCGGGACTACGCCAGTTGCCGGCTTTCATGTGGGCGTCGCGTTCGCGCACCTTCTTGAGGATCGACAAGATCATCGCAATGGTGCCTTCGGCGACGCCGCCCCAGTTGGATTCGGTCGGAGCATGGGTCACCAGGACATTTCGGGCCGTTGCTGCCTTGAGGTCCACGTCGTCGACGCCGATGGTGCATTTGGCGACGATTCGGAGATTATCGCCGGCGGCGTCCATGATCCGTCCGGTAATTGGCGAGGAGCGGATGGAGGTCCCCATCATGGCCACGGCATCCTTGGCCATTTCCATCATTTCTTCTTCATTGTTCCCGTGGGGGTCGTGCCAGTCGGCTTGGCCCAGCACCAGGTCAAGCCCAGCCTCCTCAAAGGCGTCCTGCCACTCGGTATTTTCCAAGATTGGGGCGAAAATAAAGACTTTAGGCCGTGCCATGGTGCTCTCCCGGGTTTGCTTATGGTTATTTCGGTTATATTCTTAGCTCAAACAGAGGCAAAGGAGAAATGCTCGTGGGTAGGCTCGAAGACAGGGTGGCCATCGTAACAGGGGCGGGACGGGGCATCGGCGTCGTTTATGCCAAGGCCTTGGCGGCGGAAGGGGCAAAAGTCGCGGTCTGCGATATTCTTGACCCCACACAGACGGTCAACAGCATTCGCCAGCAAGGCGGCGAGGCGGAAGGCTTTATTACCGACGTCACCGATCAGGCGGCGGTCGAGGCGATGGTCGCCGGCACGATCAAGGCTTTCGGCAAGGTCGATATATTAGCCAATAATGCGGCGTTATTTGCCGATCTCACCAGCCGCAGTTTTTTGGATATTCCCTCCGAGGAATGGGACCGGGTGATGTCGATCAATACCCGTGGCGTGTTTGAATGTGCCCGTGCCGTGGTGCCCGATATGCGCAAGCGCAGCTATGGGAAGATCATCAACATTGCTTCGGGTACGGTGTTCAAGGGCTCGACCGGCAAATGTCACTACGTCGCCTCCAAGGGCGCGGTGATCGCCATGACCCGGGTTATGGCGCGGGAGTTGGGCGAGGATAATATCTGCGTCAATGCGCTGGCGCCGGGCATGACCCTGTCGGAAGCGCTTGAGGAAGATGAGCACTATCTCAATTCATCGACCCCGAACACGCGCTGCTTCAAGCGACATCAATATCCCGATGATCTCACCGGGGCGATGGTCTTTTTGTCCTCAGCCGATAGCGATTTCATGACCGGTCAAACCATGCTGGTGGACGGCGGTTCGGCCATGCATTGAAAAAGATGGGGAGGCGGGGTCAACACCGCCCGTTCAAGAGTTTCCGAGTTCCGTCTTTCGACTGTCAATAAACACAATAAAGGGAGGTTCAGTATGTCGATTAAATTTGGAACCCCAATTCGTGCGTTGCGAGTGGGGGCATTGGCTTTTGCTGTCGCGGCGGGGGGCATGGTTTTGGATACCGCGCCTGCCATGGCAAAGGATTTCTACGCTGGCAAAAAGGTGCAGGTGATCATCGGCTACCGCCCGGGCGGTAGTTACGGCACCTATGCCCGACTGTTTGCCAGGCACATCGGTGCGAATCTGCCAGGCCATCCAACGATCATCCCCAAGAATATGCCGGGGGCGGGTAGTTTGGTGGCGTCCAACTTCCTTTACAATGTCGCGCCCAAGGACGGCACCGTGCTTGGTGTCATTGGCCAGAGCGTTTATTTGATGCAGCAACTCAAGCGGCCAAAGATTAATTTCGATGCGCGGAAATTCAACTGGGTTGGCCGGTTTTCCGATGTGACGAGCTTGGTCATTTCTTGGAATACGTCGAAGGTCAAAAGCTTCGCCGATGCGAAGAAACATTCCATTCCCGTGGCCGTCGGCGGCACCCTGTCTGGATCGACACTTTATATCTCCTTCATGAATGAATTGATGGGGACGAAGTTCCAGGCGATTAAGGGCTATGATTCAGCCTCGGCCTTTCTGGCCATGGAACGCACGGAGGTCGATGCGACCGCCAGCGTCAGCGTCACCAGCCTGAAATCCCGGGCCCCGACCTGGGTCAGGGATAAGAAGGTCCATGTGCTGGTCCAGGTTGCGATGTCGCCAAACCCGGATTATCCCAATGCGCCCGGCATCATGAGCCTGGTCAAGGAGGAAAAGGCCCGGGCCATGATGGAATCCATCGTTGGGCCGAACACGGTCGGACGGTCGGTGATGGCCCCTCCGGGTCTGCCCGCTGCGCGCGTGGCATTGCTTCGTACGGCATTCGACAAGACGGTGAGGTCCAAAGCTTTCCTCAAGGATGCCAAAAAACAGCGTCTCGCCGTGCGGCCCATGTCGGGGGCGGATCTGCAGAACTATTTTGCCACCACCCCGAAGCTGTCGGCGGATCTGGTCACGAGGATGAACAAGATCGTTAAAGCCAAGCTCACAAGCTGCAAGAAGTTCGCTAAAGACCCCAGAACTTGCCGGAAGCAGAAAAAGAAGAAAAAGAAGAAAAAACCATCCTGAGGGTAAGATTCTGAAGGGGCCGTGGGTGGATTACTGCCATCCACGGCCCTTTCTTTATGCGGGGGAGCTTAAGTTTGAGGGTATTTGACCGCCCCCGGGCGCGGGATTATATATGGGTCACAATCGCCAGGGACCGTGAGGACAAACAATGAAAGTTACTGCGTTCGACAACAACTTCGGGGCTGAGATCTCGGGCATTAGCCTGAATGATCCGTCGAAGGAGTTGTGTGATCGGGTTTACCAGGTGTTCCTGGATCATCAGGTGATCATCGTCCGTGACCAGACCATGACCCCGCTGGAGCAGGTGGCCCTTTCGGAACGTTATGGGCCGCTCGAATGGCAGGAAAATTCCCAATTCGCCCATCCTGATCACGACAAGGTATTGATCCTGTCCAATGAAATCCGCCCCGACGGCACGGCGGTCGGCGTGGTCGATGCGGGTGATTTCTGGCATTCAGATTCATCCCATCATGAAAAGCCGGTCAACATGACCATGCTGCAATCGATCAACAATCCGGCGACCGGCGGTGATACCGAATTTTGCAATATGTATGCGGTCTATGAAGCGCTGCCGGAGGCGACGCGACAAAAGATCGAAGGGCGCTACGGCATTCACCATGTCTCCAAGATTCTCAATCCGCGGGTTACCGTTTCACCGACCAGGCCAGGCGCGGCAGATTTCTATGAAAGCCAAGCCAAGGAGCGGTCAGAGGTCAAGCAACCCCTGGTGCGCACCCATGATGAGACCGGGCGCCAGGCGCTTTACGCGAGCCCGCGCTTCACCCTGCGGATAGACGAGATGGACGACGCTGAAGCTCAGCCGCTTTTGGATGAACTGTTTACGTATGTCACCGACCGCAAGCGGCCCTATCACTACCGCCACAAGTATCGCGATGGTGATCTGGTGATGTGGGATAACCGCTGCGTGTTGCACCGTGCCGTTGGCGGTTACGGTCTGCCGGACATTCGCCGCATGCACCGCACCACCGTGGTCGGCCAGGAAGCCTTTTACCGTCCCTAGGCATAAGTTTTCTTAAAACCGTGCGGTCAGGCTGATGGCGCCGAAGCGGTCGCCGCGTTCCTGGGTGTCAAATTCCTTGCTGCGGTAGACCAGCGTATAGGTGATCCGAAAACGCGGGAAGATCAGCGCGAGGCCGGCCTGGGCATCACCCACCAGGGTTTTCTTATCGACACTGTGGCTTGAGCCGAAACTATTGCCGTCGAGGAAGATATTGCGCGCCACAGCCCGGCCGCTAACCCCGGCAAACAGATACCAGCTGAAATCATCACGGGGTTTGAAATGCGCTGCCCCCGGGAGCGACGGGGTAAGGCGGGGTGGCCCGCCAAAATCGTCGATCAGGTCCTGGCCGAACCGAAACGTGGCGCCCACCGCGGCATAGGTGAAGACATTGCCTATCGCGCCGCCGATATGGGGCGTCATGTCGGCGGAAAACCCACCGAGGCTCACCGGGGTGAGGTATCGCCATTGGCGATCAATGCTCAGGTTGAGGGTCGGTTCATTATCGAGCTGATGTTCCCAGCCCTTGGGGTCTTGAAAACCGAAGGTTTCGTGCCAGCGTTTCTGGGTCCATTCGACGGCCGACCAGGGTCCGACGATGCCGATCGACAGCGTCGCCGTGTCGAGCCGCGATCCGGTTTCGGAGGTGATCGACACTTCCGAAAACAGCCATCCTGCATAGGGCCGGTCGCCTGTCTGCAAAGTCGTGATGTCGATGTTGTCCGGGGTGAACATGCTCTGACCGATGGCATAACCGATGCGCTTGTGGCCATCGCTAGCCAGCATCGGCAGGTTGCGGGCCAGCCAGCGACCGTAGGGTGGCAGTTTGTCTTCGGGTGATAGCCAGCTCAACCGGGTGCCTTGGGTGTAGTGACGGTCGGTACCGGTGAAGGCGTCATTTTCGAGGAGCACAGAAAAGCTGCCGCGTGAATCCGGATCGTCGGCTTTTGCCCATCCTGGGCAAAGCACAGTGATGGCCGTGACTGCAAGAAGGAGGCCTAAGAAACGCATGGCCCACAATAGCGCGGGGCTTTCGCTGAAGAAAGTGGAGCCCTATGATTACCCAGTAATAACAAAAAATCATTATGGGAGATTTCGATGCCGTGTATGCCCTTGCCTGATATCGATCTCGATGGGCGCGTCGTCATTCTGACCGGCGCTGACCGCGGATTAGGCCGTGCCATGACCTTGGCCCTGGCCGAGAAGGGGGCCCGCCTCACGGTTGCTTCCACCGATGCCGAAGGCCTGAAAGCGGTCGCGGCGGAGGTTGAGGCGATCGCCGGCAAGGGCCATGCGCTGGCGGTGCCGACCGATATCACCGATTTGGCGGCCTGTGAAAACTGCCTGAAGCAGACCCTGGACACCTTCGGTGACCTCCATGTGCTGGTCAATAATGCCCGGCGGCTTCACCGTGACAAGGGCATGGAAGAAGGTAACAACAAGGTTTTTTGGGAATCCGACCCGGTGGTCTACAAGCAAACCATCACGGTCAATGTGACCGGCACCTTTTACATGGCGCGCACCGTGGCGCCCTATTTCATCAAAAGGGGCGATGGCAAGATCATCAACTTGACCACCTCGGTGCATAATTTCTTTCGTGAAAAACAAAGCCCTTATGGGGTGACCAAGGCCGCGATTGATGCGTCGAGCTATATCTGGGCCCAGGACCTGAAAGACACCGGCGTCACCGCCAATGCATTACTGCCGGGCGGGTCATGCGATTCCGATCCCAACCGTCTGCCACGCGATGATGGGCGGGTGTTGCTGCCGGTGGATGTGATGAACCCGGTGCTGGTCTGGCTTTGTTCAGCCCGGTCCGACGGGCATACGGGCGGGCGCTACAACGGCAGCCTGTGGGGCGCGGGGCTTGATGTGGATGCCGCTGCCGTCAGATGCCTGGAGGAGCCCTCGATCCGCGGCGCAACGCGCTGAACGCGAGAGATCACATAGAAAAACCCCCGCCGGGCCGTTATCCAGCGGGGGTTTTTGTTGGTGCAAAGGGGTTATTCGGCGGCTGAGGCCGAACCCTTGGGATATTTCTTGGCCATCAGTTTGGCCACCGCGTCTTCCACGACCGTGCCCTTGAAGAAATTAGGGTTCATCTGGTAGTGCATTTCGGCGGTGTTTTCGCAGACGAATTCGCGGAAATCATCTTCGGTGATGGTTTCGTGTTCAACCATTTCCCAGGCTTCATGCAGGACGCCGGACATGTCGGGCACATCCCAATGGCCGATGTCCGACGAGAAGACGGCCTTCATCCTCGAGCCGAAATGGTTGATCTTGCCGTTGAAGGCGAGCGACGTCATTTTGTCGTCGGCTTCGGCGCCATAATAGAAGTTGGGGATGAACTGATCGCGGATGTCTTCACGGCAGGTAACGCCGCTGGCTTCAAAGTCATTCTTGGGACGATCATCATCCTTCCGTGATTGGGGAAGGTCCTGGTTCTCACGCCATTTTTCTTTTGTCATGTAGGGCCTATTGCCAAAGCGCTCGAACATTTCTTCCATCAGCGCGACGTCGAGCTTGCTCGGGTCCTGATGCTCGTAAATCCAGTCGATATTGCGCTTCTCATAGATTTCCATCAGGTCGTTATAAAGCTGCACCGCCCAGGCGACCCCACCTTCGAGGAAGGCGAAGTTGAGGTTCGGAAAGCGCTGCAAAACGCCGGAGAAAAACAGCGACCGGGCGAAGAATTCATTGCCGATCGAGAAGGTGCCAAGCCGGTTAAACGAATAGACATTGGGCGATTGGCGGCGCTGGGACTTTTGCGCCCCCGAATGGCCGGCGGGCAGGACGCCCAGGTCCATGCAGCGTTGCCAGAACGGGTCGTAATTATTGCCGTCGCGCGGTTCCATGCAGATCGAGGTCACGCGCTGTGTCAGTTCGCCAAGCTTGGGATCGACCGCTGCCACTTCCGGTACTGCGTCGCGCACTTCGCCCGAAACGGTGATGGTCTTGAGGCCCAGGGTGTTGACCGCATAATCCAGTTCGGCAATCGCTTCTTCCGGGGTCCAGGTCGGGACCACGGCTGATGGCGTCATGCGGTCCTTCACATCGTCGAACATTTCCGCATAAAGCGTGTTCAGCGACCGGGCCAGCACTTGGCGCATTTCTGCATCACGGACCTGATTGGCTGAGATGCCGTAGGTGGTGTAGATGACGGCAAAATCAATGCCGGCATCCTCCAGCCGTTCGGCATAGAGCTTGGGCAGCATGCACGTGGCGCGATCAATCGTGTATTTGCCCGAAGGGGCCGCCCAGAACATGGAACGGTGGTCCTTGGTGTAGCCGGGCCGCCCGCCCTTTTCGAACTTGGCGGCGATCTCAGGCCCGCCGATATCTTTGACATAGTCCAAGAGTGCCCATTCGCATTCCAGCACATGGGCATCGGCGTCAATCACCGGATAGTTGAGATTCTTTTTAATCGCGGCCGATTCGCTGTTGAGGGTGTGCACTTGTCTCATATTGTCTGTCCTCCGACGCCAAATGTGGGGATTGTCCCGCTGGGCCCTTGGGCCCGATTTTCCCTGATTCTTGCCAGATTGTCGCATATGGGGGCGGGCTCGGCCAAGTGCGGCGTGAACATTATTTACGCGTCGCATTCGCGACCCTGGCCCTTGCGGCTTGTGTGCTGCGGCTCCATTTTGGATAGGTATTTAGAATAAGGAGGGATGAACCATGACCAGCTTGCCGGAACACGATAGTCATCATGCGGCAGAGGGCACGATTATGGCTTGGGACCCGTTCGTGCGTTTTTTTCACTGGTCTCTGGCAATCTTGTTCACCGTCGCTTTTGTGACTGAAGACGAGAATATGCTCCTGCATGTCTGGTCTGGGTATTTCATTGGCTTGCTGTTGGCGCTCCGCTTTATCTGGGGATTTCTGGGGCCGGGCCACGCGCGCTTTACCGATTTCATCTATCGTCCATCATTGGTCATCGGCTACATGCGTGATCTATTGCGCTTTAAGGGCAAGCGCCACATCGGTCATAACCCAGGCGGCGGCGCGATGGTGGTGGCGTTGATCCTTGCCATCGGGGCGGTAGTGGCCAGCGGGCTGTTGTTATACGGCCTGCACGATGGGGCAGGCCCGCTCAAAAGCCTTTCTGGCTTGGGCGGGCGTGACTTCAGGCATCTGGTGGTAGAGATTCATGAATTTCTGGCCAACACCTCCCTAGCATTGGTGCTGGCCCATATTGCGGGTGTCTTGCTGGCAAGCTTCGTGCACCGGGAAAATCTGGCCTGGTCCATGATCACCGGGCGCAAACGCACAGGCGACTAGCGGGCCAGGATATGGCTTGCCTAAATCATCTCTAAATAAGAAACGCCGTCCCGGCCCCGGGACGGCGCTCTCTTCGACGGGCATGGGGGGACATGCCGGTCTTACCGCGGGGGAGGATCAATTACCGCGGTGAGGGGGGTGGATGAGACAGGGATACTCTCCAACCTATTGTCGATAGGGGTTGCGGTTTGATGTTGATCTGCACGCTGCAAGGCTTGTTGCCAAAGCTGCAGCCAGATCCGCGTAGGAAAGGAGCGGTCGGGCGTAAAATTTTGCGCCATGAGCTGGGGGCCTGAGTTCCGTGCTGTCGTTGTCGGTATCGGCAAACTAAGACGCGGGGATTAAAAGGTGAAATCAAGCCCGGTCATTTACCGGTGTGCCGGTTGTGAACGGGCTAGGACCATTGCGGATAGAAAGGGCGAAAAACATCGATTTGGGCACTCACCAGTGCGTGATATAGGGTGAGGCCATGTTGAGCGATCTTCTTCCCGCATGAATACACGTACAGCCACGCTTTGGGGTGTCATCCTCGCCGCCTTCAGTGCCGGGGCCATCGGCGCTGGGCATATCGGCAAGGTGCCGGCGGCACTGCCGGCGATCCGCGGTGAGCTCGACCTTGAACTGATTATCGCCGGATGGGTGGTCTCGGTATTCTCCTTAACCGGCATGATCTTGGGCACGGTGGCGGGGTTGGCCTCGGACAGGTTCGGTCATCACCGCATCGCCATCGGCGGTATGGTGTTGGCGGCCGTGGGTTCAGCAGCCGGTGCCTGGGCCTGGGATGGCTGGAGCCTGCTCGCAGCGCGGTTTTTTGAAGGCTTGGGATTCCTTGCGATCGTCGTGTCGGCGCCTTCGATTATTGCCGAGGCGGCCCATCCTGATGACCGTCGTCTCGCGGTCGGCATGTGGGGATCGTTCATGCCGGCCGGTATGTCGGTAACACTGCTCGCGTCGCCGGCTCTGCTTGCAAGTGTTGGGTGGCGCGGCACTTGGCTGGCCATGGCGGGGATAAGTCTTGTATGGGCGATCCTTATGGCGATTGTTTTCCGCAAGGCGATGACGGCGCGGCGCGATTATGGCGACCCTGAGAATGCCTGGCGCAATCTGATCATAACCCTCAGCGCGCGCGGCCCGTGGTTGCTGGCGCTCAGTTTCTCGTTTTACACACTGTCTTGGCTGGCCCTGATGATTTGGCTGCCGACCTTCATCGTTGAACAGCGCGGCGGGTCGATCACCCTGGCATCGTTTTTGACGCTGCTGGCGGTTGCGGTCAATTTTCCTGGTAATTTGATAGGCGGGTGGATCCTGCACCGAGGGGTGAGTTGCGCGCGCCTGATTGGCATGGGGGCATTGGTGATAGGCATTTGTGGACCACTGATGTTTCTGGATGTGTTGCCCGACGCTCTGCGCTACGGCGTGTGCCTAATTTATTCTTTCCTGTCGGGCATGGTGCCGGCGGGTGTGCTTGGGGGCGCCCCTTATTTTTCCCCAGGTGCTCGCCAGATCGGCACGACCAATGGATTGATCATTCAAGGCTCGCACCTCGGGCAATTTCTGGGCCCGCCGGTGATCGCCGCCGCCGTGGCCATAAGTGGCGGTTGGCAGGCTGGTGCCTGGGTATTCGCCGCTTGTGGTCTGGGCGCGCTGATCTTCGCGGTGCTGATCGGTGTTGAGGAACGACGCCTTGCCGCTCAGGGAAGTTCGTCAAGCAGCACGCCATAACCGGCGCGTGGTTCATGCACCTTGAGACGTTTTTGAATTTCCCAGACCCGTGCGGTGACCGGATGAATGACCGGCACGCCGA
>JBLHLO010000024.1:0-13571 GCA_047621105.1 Alphaproteobacteria bacterium | reverse complement strand
CTTTCCCACAGATTGACGATGATTGCCGATGGCGCAACCCCGTCAAAGCCCGTAAAATCCTGCTCGCGAATAGATGCGATACAGCGTCAAACACAACAATACGGCAGGAGACGGCAATGACCCGGCATACTTCAATACTGGCCCCAATGCTGGCCCCCATACAGGCAAATTTTCGGACCTTGACCAGCATGGCGACGATTGCCGCCCTGGCGGCATTTCTACCGGGCACAGCCACGGCAGCAGATTTTTATCATGGCAAAAACATGAAGATCACTGTCGGCAGCAATACTGGCGGTGGCTATGATACCTATACGCGCCTGCTGAGCCGCCACATGAGCCGCCTTATTCCAGGCAAGCCGAAGATGACCGTGCTCAACATGCCGGGCGGTGGCGGCCTGAAATCCGTACGCTATGCCTATTTGGTCGCCAAGAAGGACGGTACTGAATTCGCCAATATCCGGGCCAGCAACGCACTCGATTCAATCCTCGGTATCCGGGGCAAGGAATTCGACTTTCTGAAATTCGTTTGGATCGGCAGCATGGCCAGCGACACCGACGTGTGCAGCTTCTGGCACACCTCCGGCATCACCAGCTTCAATGACATCCTCACCAAGCCGACCACCGTTGCCGGCACTGGCCGGGGTGCACAGTCTTTCATGTTCCCCAATGCCATCAACAACGTGCTAGGCACCAAGATGAAGATCATCCTTGGCTACAAAGGCACCGGCGACCGTATCCTTGCCCTCGAACAGGGCGAGATCATGGGGAGTTGCGGTATCAATGGCTCAACCCTGATGAGCCGGGTGACCCAAAAAGTTAAAAGCAAGCAACTGATCCCGGTAATCCAATCCGGCCTCACACCCCACCCGGCGCTGAAACATGTGCCACTTTCGCAATCTTTCGGCAAGACCCCAGAACAGCGTGAAATCCTCACCGCCATCTTCAGCCAGATGGCCATCGCGCGGCCCTATGCCGCGCCGCCCGGCACCCCGGCGAAGGCCGCCAAGATTCTGCGCACCGCTTTCGATAAGGCGATGAAGGACAAGCAGCTGTTGCGGGAAGCTACGAAGCAGCGTCTGGAAATCAGCCCAACCAATGGCGCCGGTTCGCATGCCATCATCGCCAAACTGGCAGCTATGCCGGCCAGCCTCAAGAAAAAGGTGCGCGCGGCAATCGGCCAATAAGCACCAGCAAGGAGAGATTAAATGCCCAAGATCGACGCCGATGCCCATGTGCTCGAAACGCCTCAAACATGGACGTATATGGCCGAGGACGAGCAGGAATTTCGCCCCCAGGTCTTTGCCCGGGATGCGGATGACGGTGCGCCCTACCGGTCCAACCAGCGCAACGAGTTCTGGAAGGTCGGCGATCAGTTCATGACCAAGACCAACGTTAGTCGCGACCTCCCCGAAGAGGTTCGCGATATGGTCGATATCGACGGCCGCATCAAGCACATGGATGAAACCGATGTCGATATCCAGGTCCTCTACCCGACCCTATTCCTGCGCCCGGTGACAAAAGAACACGACCGGGAAATGGCAATTATCAAAAGCTATAACCGCTGGCTGGCCGATATCTGGAAACGCTCGGGCGGTCGCCTGCGCTGGGTGGCCTTACCGCCGCTCTATTCCCTGATTGACCCGGCCCGGGTTCGGGCCGAATTGGCGTTTTGCAAAGAAAATGGCGCTTGCGGCGTGTTCATGCGCGGGTTCGAATGCGAACGCTTCACCAATGATCGCTATTTCTATCCGTTATTCGAAATTGCCCAGGATCTCGACCTGCCGGTCTGCTATCACGCCGGCAATGCGAGCTTCAACAACCACGACAGCTACAGCCGCGACCTTGGCGTGATGATCTTCAAGTTCCCGGTGATGGGGGCGTTCCTCTATCTACTCGGCGATGAAATTCCCAAGCGCTACCCCAACCTGCGCTTCGCCTTTGTCGAGGCCAGCGCCGAGTGGGTGCCCTATATGCTGAATGAGGCGCGCATGCGCCTTCAAGGCCGTGGCATCAAGGTCACGGACACGCTGCTCACCGACAGCCGCTTTTACATCACGACCCAAAAAACGGATCACCTGCACTGGCTAATCGATAGCATCGGTGACGATAATCTGGTCGTCGGCACCGATTACGGGCACAACGACGTCGCGGTGGAGATTGAGATCATTCAACGGATGAGCAGTGACGGCAGCTTACCGGCTTCAAGCGCCAAGAAGATCCTCGAATCCAATCCGTCCAAGCTTTACGCCATCAATTAGGACTGTTCAGTCGCTACCAGCGCGAAACGTGCCGTTTCAGGATCAAACAGTTCGAGCGCCCCGGCTTCGATACTGAACCATCCGCCGTGCAGCTTCAGGCTCCCCTTCGTCATGGCTTCGGCGACGAAGGGAAAGCCCCGCAGATTATCGAGCGATTGCACCACCGCCGCTTTCTCCAGGGCTTCCTGAAGGATCGCCGGCGCAGCATCCGGATGGGCAGCTCGCACCCGGTCGCACACCGGCGCGGCGATGGACATCCAGCGGGCGATCAAACGTCCATCTTCGTCACTGTTATTGCCAACCCCTTCCAGCAGCGCCTTGATGCCGCCACAGGCCCCATGGCCGAGCACAAGGATATGTTCAACACCAAGCATACCCACCGCGAACTCAATCGCCGCGCTGGTCCCGTGATGGCCACGGTCAGGCTGATAAGGCGGCACGATATTGGCGACATTACGGGTAACGAACAGCTCCCCCGGTCCGGCATCGAAGATGGCGGCGGGATCGACCCTCGAATCGCAACAACCGACGATCATGACCTTTGGCGACTGGCCTTCAGCGGCCAGCGCGCGGTAGCGTTCATGGTGCAAGGCATAACGCTCACGTTTGAAGCGACCATAGCCCGTGAGCAGGTCGTTAATTGACTGCAAAGGCTACCATCCCTTTTCTCAACAGAACGCGCTCAGTCTTTCGAGACTGGAGCCTAGCACACCGGAGCATTGCCCCGGAAGCCCGTTAGGTTAACCAGTGGCACGTTCAGCGGCAGGTGTGAGGTGAAGGCTCGGATCAGCGCTGGTCTCGTTGACACAATTGTCGCGCTCCAGAAAGTAACGCAACACCATGTAACCGAGTACCGCAGAAAGAGTCGAGCCCATCAACACACCGAGACGCACCGCCTTGGCATGCTCAGGATCGCTGAAAGCCAACGTGCCGATGAAGAGGCTCATGGTGAATCCAATACCCGCCAGTAGAGAAATGCCCCACATATGGACCCAGTTCACCCCCTTGGGCATCCGGCAGATGCCCAGCTTGACCGATGCCCAGGAAAATCCAAACACCCCGATTTGCTTGCCGACGAACAGACCGAGCGCAATACCAAGCGGGATCGGCGCGAACAGTTCCACGAAAGACATGCCCTTCAATGAGACGCCAGCATTGGCAAAGGCGAATAACGGCATAATGCCAAAAGCGACCCATGGATGCAGGCTGACCTCAAGTGTCTTGAGGGGAGAATGGCCTTCCTTATTTTTATCCCGCAAAGGGATCATGAGGGCGATCACAACCCCGGCCAGCGTGGCATGAACCCCTGATTTCAGGACACACACCCACATGATGATCCCGACCACAATATAAGGCGCAATCCGCGTCACACCCTTTAGGTTCATATAGCCCAATATGCTGGCTCCAAGGGCACCGATACCAAGGGCGAACAGCGACAGCGAGTCCGTATAAAACAAAGCGATAATGATGATTGCGCCCAAATCATCCAAAATTGCCAGCGCGAGCAGAAACACCTTTAATACCACCGGCACCCGATTGCCGAGAAGCGCCAAGATACCAAGCGCGAAGGCAATATCGGTCGCCGCCGGAATAGCCCACCCCCGCAGGGTTGTCGGGTCGCCACTGTTGATCGCGAGATAGATCAACGCAGGTAAAAGCATTCCTCCAAGAGCGGCGATCGCCGGCAGAGAAGCATCTTTCCACGTCGACAATCGACCCTCGACCAATTCGCGCTTCACCTCCAACCCAACAAGGAAGAAAAATATCGCCATCAAACCGTCGTTGATCCACAACAACAGGGGCTTGTCGATGGCAAGCGCCCCAATTTGGACAACCACCGGCGTGGAAAGCAGGGAGTCGTATAGCCAGGCGAGAGAGGAATTGTTCAATGCCAGGGCAAATAGCGCGCAGAAAATCAAAAGGACGCCAGGCGCTGCCTCGTGATGCAGCATCCTTTGTTTGAACTTATGCCACTGCGAACTCATGCATTGTCTCCCCTGATATTGAACTCTTTTACGACCGCCCTCCGCTGCACGCACACCACGGACGGGACATGGGCAGGTATTATTGCAATAGATAACCTAGATAGGTTCATAGATTTTGATAGAAAATACCTATCAAACTTGGTTCTATAGAATTTGTGTGCTTTGGTATCTCCCTGTTGATTGCCACGGTTTCTTTGCTGCGAAGAAACCACGCAATTCTTGGAGCTGAATCATGGTGACCCTTAAGCAATTCCGTTATCTCGTTGCGATCGCCGATCAGCTACACTTTCGCCGCGCGGCCGAACTTGTTCACGTCAGCCAACCGACCCTGAGCGGGCAACTCCGTGAAATGGAACTCAAACTCGGCGTGCAACTGGTCGAACGCAGTCGCTCGCGGGTTCTCTTGACACCCATCGGCAAAAAAATCGCCGACCGGGCCCGCATCATCCTTCGAGATGCTGACCAAATCACCGAACTCGCAAAGCATGGCCAAAACCCGCTTGATGGCACTTTCCGTCTCGGTGTCCTTTCGTCACTCGGCCCCTACCTTCTTCCGCACTTTCTGCCAGCGCTACATAAGAATTACCCCAATCTCCGTCTCTATGTTCGTGAAGCGATGCCCGATGCGCTGATCCATGATCTGGAAGAGGGCAAGCTCGATTTATTACTATTTCCACTCCCGATCCAAAGGGCGGAAGTTGAGAGCGTACGGCTCTTCCGCGAACCTCTGCTGGTCGTCGTTCCGAAGGCACACCCCATCGCTAAAAATAAAACAGTGCGGCGGGAAGACCTACGCGGCGAAACCGTATTGGCCATTGAGCGCGGCCATCGACTGCACGACCAAGTCAATGACTTATGCGTGGAATTCAAGGCCAACCTCTCCCTGGACTTCGAAGGCACCAGCCTTGATACCCTGCGGCAAATGGTTTCGATGGAACTGGGCATATCATTTCTCCCCTCGCTCTATGTCCTGGCCGAAACAGATGATGACGAATCTGTCGCCGTCCGCCCCATCAACCGCAATGCCCCCAACCGTATGATCGGTTTGGCTTGGCGGCGGCAGTCTTCCCGCCAACGGGAATATAGGGAACTCGCCAGTTTCATTCGTACTGCGCTCGAAGACGTTCCTGGCGTTACTACGCTGCATTAGTTGGACGCCGATCGGGATAATTCCCAACCAGCGCCTGTTCGATAGGAGAGATGTAACCGTCTGGCTTGATGACCAAAATCGCGCAATTCGTTGCTGCGATCACACCTTCTGCTGCGCCGCCGGCCCACAACCCCAGGAACCCAGAAGGCGGTCGCGAGCCCATGACCACAAGATCGATCTTGTTTTGGGGCACAAAATTCTGAATTTCCTCTTCGGTTTCGCCCCGGGGGAAATGGCTGCTCACACCCACTCCCTCAAGGTCCACAGATCCCAATAACTTCTTCATCAATGCCTTACGTCGTCTAATATTAAGGTCCACAAGAGAATTCATAATCTCCGGTGTGATTTCGGATCGGCTGGTATCGCGCTCCAAACCAGTAAAATCCCAGGCATGTAGAGTATCGAGGCGGCACCCTTCCCCGCGCGCCAACGATGACGCGAGTTCCAACACCTTGAGGTCGAGCGCGCGTGCCTCCTGGTTGTCATCAAGTTCGACGGCAGCAAGGACACGTCCGAATCTCGGGCCGCTATCGGGCTGGATAACCCAAACTGGACAAGGACATTTGCGTATCAAGGAGCGCACGGTGCCGCCTTGGGTCAAATACTGCCAGCCTCGCGATCTGTCTTCAGAAACCAGCAGCAGGTCAATGTTTTCTTCTAGGATATGACGCATGATTTCAACCGCCGCATTGCCATGAAGCACCTGCGCACAGGCACTGACCCCTTCATGACAAAGACCAGCAGCAAAACGATTCAGATGTGCTGACCTCTCATCCACAATGCGGGTATCCACAAATTCTCCATCACCAACGGTTTCGGCAACCGTCAGATGGGCATTGTTGGCACGCGCCAGATTAATCGCCCGCTCCAATCCCGCGTCATCACCTATCTTCCGGTTGTAAACGACCATGATTTTTTTGAATCTGCGCATAATTCACCTCTCATTTTTGCCGCCGCAAAGCATTACGGCTCACATCTATGATCAGCGCCCCGATACAAAAGGTCCAATCGGGAGACAGCGCTTTATTGATAGAATTAGACGATCAGGCTATAGACGGTGCGAAGCTTTTATTGCCCATGTCCGTTGATGCATCCGAGACTTCAGCCACATTCTGTGTATGAGTTTCACAACCCCTCCGGGAAGGGAGACGACCATGACCGACACTATCAAACCGGGCGACATTCATCCTGATTCGGGTGCGCGCCTGCCCTTGCCCCGGCGCGAGGACCTGCCGCCGGACGCCCTGGCGATGTTCGACCATTTCGCTGACCCTAATTCCGACACCTATGCCGGGCTTCGCGGGCCGGGCTGCGTGCGGCTCCATAGCCCGGTCCTGGCGGTACGCCAGCAGGAAGCAAACCGCTATATCCGGCGCGAAGCGGGCATTACCACGCGCGAGCGCGAGTTGGCCATCCTTGCCACGGCGCGCGAACTCGACAGCCAATTTGAATGGATGGCCCATGAGGAACCCGCCCGTAAGGCCGGGATCCCTGAAGAAACGATTGAGGCCATTCGTACCCGTGGGCCCCTCGACCCCCTGGGCCCTGACGACGCGGTGGTGGTGCGCCTTGCGCGCGAAGCCTTCACCGACCGCAAGGTAACCAAGGAGACCTATACCGCAGCCCTTGATCTGTTCGGCACGCAAAAACTTGTCGATATATCCTCACTCATGGCCAATTACGCGGGCACCGCATTGTTGCTCGCCATTTTCGACGTGCAACTCCATGAAGGCAAAAAGCCCCGCCTACCGGCGCGGGTTCCTGATTGATTAAGCCCGGCACAAAGATCGATGTGATCATCGATGGCATCGGCCGGTTGCAAAACAGCTATTTGGATTAGGGTCGCGCGCCGCTCAGCGGATTAGGTTCAAGCCATAGAATACGCAAGCTGCCAGCGCGGCGGTTGCCGGCACGGTAATCAGCCAGGCGGCAATGATGGTCATGAAGTGAGACCGGCGGACTAGCTTACGGCTACGTATTTCCTCCGGCGCGACTTGTTTTTTCTCACCCCCGTTGGCGGCGCCGCGCCGGGCAATCATCTCCTTACGCCGCTTGCTGTGGGTCGTGTAATATTCACGGAAGAAACCGACGCCGAACACCGCCCCGACTGCGATATGGGTCGAGCTGACAGGCAGCCCCAGCCAAGATGCGACGAGCACCGTGATCGCGGCAGACAGGGCCACGCAATAGGCGCGCATGGGGTTCATTTTAGTGATCTGCGCGCCGACCATCCGGATCAGCTTGGGCCCGTATAGAAATAGCCCGAGGCTGATACCGAAAGCGCCGACCACCATGATCCACGTAGGAATGGCAACTTTGGCAGAAATTGAGCCCGACTGTACACTGTGCAAGATCGCCGCCAGCGGCCCGATGGCATTAGCAACGTCATTGGCCCCATGGGCAAAAGACAGCAACGCGGCTGAGAAAATCAACGGCAGGTGAAATAATTTACGCAGTGATTGATTTCGGTTTTCCATCCCTGCGGACTGGCGCTTAATCAGCGGATGTATGACCACCCATGACAGCACGAATGTAGCCGCGCCGATGGCCGCCACAGTAGTGATATCGGGCTTCCAGATGCGTTTAAAGCCCTTGATGGAGAGGTAACAAGCGAAAGCCCCCGCCATGATGGCGATCAACATCGGAATCCAACGCCGGGCGGCGGCGATCTTATCATCCTGATAGATCAGATTGGTTTTAATGAAGGCCAGGAACAGCGCCGCGATCAGGCCGCCGAGAAGCGGCGAAATGACCCAGCTGGCGGCAATCGCCCCCATGGTGCCCCAATTGACGAGCTCGAAGCCTACAGCCGCGATACCGGCGCCCATCACCCCGCCGACAACGGCGTGAGTCGTCGAAACCGGTGCGCCGACATAGGTCGCCAAATTGACCCAAATTGCCGAGGAGATTAAAGCCGCCATCATCGCCCAGACGAAGGTCTGACTATCGGCCACCTTTGATGGATCGATAATCCCCTTAGAAATTGTCGAGACCACATCGCCGCCGGCAAGCAGAGCGCCGGCACTTTCGAAGATCGCGGCAATGACCAGGGCGCCAACAAGGGTGAGCGCCCGTGATCCAACCGCCGGGCCGACATTATTAGCGACATCATTAGCGCCGATATTCAGCGCCATATAGCCGCCCAAGATCGCCGCGAAGATGACGATCGTCATGTCGGACGCCATGCCGGCAAAAATGCTGGCGACCAGACCCGAGAGACCCAGAAAAAGAAGTGCAAGGCTATGCTTGAAAAACTGACTGGCAACCAACTTGGTTGCTGCTTCGACCTGCCCTAGTTTTTTAAGATCCTTATCGAGCGATGTTTTGCCGGCAGTCCCATTATCGATACTCATTTTATTCCCCTATCGCCTAAGCACTTATCGGCCCAGGCTTGTAATCGGGCCAACACGACGCAAACGACAGGACCGCGCTACCGCGGCCTCGGTAACTGCGGGGCGTTTAGGATCGCTTGGCGGCAGGAAATTGGCGCGCGGAACCACTGCGCCAGGATGACGAGGATTTGCATTTTGGGCAAATACGCTCACCGGCCCATGCACTATCAAAAGGACGCCGGCAGGCAAGGCAGTCACGCACCTTGGGGGCAATGTCCCCGTCATCGGGGGCGGGTTTCTTATAGCTCATGAAGAGTACCTTCGCCGCCCAAGCGGCTTTTATATCTGATGTCTCGGAAGTCGTTTAAATAGCAGAAGTGGCGGGATATTCCTATGTAATTCATACTTAAAATCCCTAAAAGACGACCCGACAAAGGTAATTTCGCTGAAATCCGGCGCACCGACACCACAGATAAGCTTTGATTAAGCTTGTGATAAGCTTTCTCCGCTCAACGAAAAAACTTGCAATTTAAGGGGTCTATGCGCATATGCAGCCTGTGATGGCTCCACAGCCTTTCCGGTAATACCTCCGCCGCTCGCGGCCGGACATCTTTTCCTAAAGTCGTTGTGTGAACTTTCGCTCCGGATTGGACATGTCCTAATCCGGGCAACTTAAGACTTTGAAAGTAACATAATGACTACAGGTACCGTGAAATTCTTCAATGCCACAAGGGGTTACGGGTTTATCTCCCCCGATGACGGCTCTAAGGACGTATTCGTCCATATCTCCGCTCTGGAGAAAGCCGGCATGGCGACCCTGAATGAAGGCCAGAAGGTGAGCTTCGAAATTCAACCCGATGCTCGCGGCCCCAAAGCCGAAAATTTGCAGGCTGAGTAACGCCGCAAAAGAGGCACTTCGCCTCACTTGAATCTCTCGCGGTCGCGCAAGATGCTTCCCTAGGAAGCTGTCCGCCGCAGGATTTCTCTCTCTCATTATTTCCGTTGTTTCCAGATGCGCGTGGAAGCGGCAAAAAGCGCCCGGCGTGGCGCGTGCCGATTCGACCGATGTCGATCGTTCGCGTATTCGCCCGCGTAGAAAGAACAAAACATTGAGTAATCATCTTAGCTTTTCTGAACTTGGCGTTACCGAACCCCTGTGCCGCGCACTCGCCGCCAGGGATTACGTCACTCCCACCCCCATCCAGGACCGGGCGATCCCGCTCCTGCTCCAGGGGAAGGACATTCTTGGTGTCGCCCAGACCGGGACCGGCAAGACCGCGGCCTTCGCGGTGCCTGTCCTGCAACTTCTAGACACACCGAACGGCCGCAATGGGCCGCGCGCTCTTATCCTTGCACCAACCCGCGAACTTGCGATCCAGATCGCCGATGGCTTCAAAGCCTACGGTGCCAACACCAAATTGCGGTTAGCTGTCATCTTCGGTGGTGTGTCCCAGCGTGGACAGGTCGACAAAATACAGCGGGGCGTGGACATCATCGTCGCAACCCCTGGCCGGTTGCTGGACCTCATGAACCAGAGGCATATCTCCCTTGGCAGCATCGAATACCTGGTGCTGGACGAGGCCGACCGCATGCTCGACATGGGCTTCATCCGTGACGTTCGCAAGATCATCGCGGCAATGCCAAAAGAGCGCCAATCGCTTCTGTTCTCCGCCACCATGCCCCCAGAAGTCGCACTCCTCTCCAAGGATATCCTCCACAACCCCACCAGTATCGATATTGCGCCCAAAGCCGTCACGGTCGCGTCGATCCGGCAAAGCGTTCATTTTGTCGATACGCAGGCAAAATTTAGTCTGCTCTGCAAGCTTATGGCTGATGCAAGCCTGGCCCGCGTGATCATTTTCACCCGCACCAAACATCGCGCCAACCGAGTCGCCGATAACCTAGTAAAAGCCGGTATCTCAGCCGAAGCCATTCACGGCAACAAGTCCCAAGGTGCGCGCCAGCGGGCTTTGGAAAACTTCCGCAGGGGTGCAGCCCGGGTGCTGGTCGCGACCGATATCGCAGCACGCGGCATCGATGTCGTTGGCATCACCCATGTCATCAACTTCGAGCTCCCTAACGAGCCGGAAAGCTATGTACACCGTATCGGTCGCACCGCCCGTGCCGGGGCGGCAGGCACGGCGCTGTCGTTCTGCGACTCAACCGAGTATGCTTACCTGCGCGATATTGAGGCGCTTACCCGAACCCCGATCGACACCGCCAGCGGCGAACGTCCAACGGGGGTGATCCGGGCAAAACCGGCCCAAAATGGCCGGGGCCGCCCAGACCAGAATCGGAAGCGCCCGCGCCGGCAAGGCAAACCCGCCCGCCGTGCGGCCTAATATCCGCGGCGGATGATTCCGCCGCGGCCATTTTCATTGTTAGATACGCCTGGAGATAGCCATGGCCCGCAAGCCCAACTACAATTTCGAAAAACGCCAACGCGAGCTTCAGAAAAAAGAAAAGAAAGCCGCACGGGCCGAAGCCAAACGGCAACAGGTCGAGGAGCGCAAGGAAGGCACGCCACCCGAGTCCGGCGCAACAATCTTACCGGATGGGGCGCCCAATGCGGCCCCCGATGACAGCACAATTTAGCTGATTCCCCGTCCGGCTACGGCCGGGTTGGGATCATCACGACAATCAATCAGATGTCCGCATTAGGGGCGCGAGCGTAAATATTGCTCGCGCCCCATTGCGATAGCCTTGGGCTATTTGCCCTCACTATTGCTGCCAATGCAGCGGTATATGAGGCCGCCAATGACTGCCCCGGCAATCGGAGCCACCCAGAATAACCAGAGTTGCGCAACCGCCCAGCCCCCAACAAACAAGGCCGGGCCAGTACTGCGTGCGGGATTAACCGAGGTATTGGTGAGGGGGATGCTAATGAGATGGATCAATGTCAGCGCAAGGCCGATCGCGATGGGCGCAAAGCCGGCAGGCGCTCTCCCATCCGTGGCACCCAGGATGATAATCAAGAAAAATCCGGTCAGAACAACTTCAGCAATCAATCCCGATGTCATCGAATAACCGCCTGGGGAATGCGCGCCATATCCATTGGACGCAAACCCACCGGCAAGATCAAAACCCGCCTTGCCACTCGCAATAAGATAGAGCACCCCTGCCGCGGCCACGGCACCGGCCACTTGGGCGATCCAATAGGGAATGATCTGCCCAGCGGGAAACCGCCCGCCGACCCATAGGCCGACAGTCACCGCAGGATTGAAATGGCCACCAGAAATATGCCCGACAGCATAGGCCATGGTTAAAACCGTTAAACCAAATGCCAGCGAAACGCCGACAAAACCGATACCCAGCTGAGGAAAAGCGGCGGCCAAAACAGCGCTACCGCAGCCCCCGAACACCAACCAAAACGTTCCAAGGGCTTCCGCACCCAATTTCTTTGCAATAGACATTTCTTATTTCCCCCTTTTTATCAGAGTTGTTGGCATTAGCTTTTATTCGAAACCCCCGTGCACCAGGGAACCATGTCCTTCATGTGACACACCGCCCCGGAGCGTTTTAACTCGGCCTCAAAGATCTCATGCAATTCCCGATCTTCATCCGCATATTCGATCTGGGCGCCACCATCTTTAACGCTGGTTTCCGTCGCGCCCTGATTATCGTCGGCGCCGCCATTATTGTAGGCGTAACGGTTACTCCCCCATCGTAGGGCAAGGTAGCGTGCCGGCACCGCTCCGGAATTGAAATGCTGGTGAAACCATTGCGATGGCGGCACCACAATACTGCCCGGCTTCCAATCGACTTTAACGCGTTCATCCCATTTGCCATGTTCCCAGAGCAGCGTAAATCCTTGCCCCCCAAGGATGATCACATTGGCACCAGGCCCGTGACGATGGGCCTTTTTATAGGTCCCCACCGGAAATTCCGATATATGGGCCACCATCGTGTTATGGGCGAGTTCAAAACATAGATAAGATCCCCCCGCGCCGCGATTGTTCCGCACATATAGGGGGATGCTATCTGCATTGGGGACAAAGTTGGTTTCCCAAATTTTAAAGCTGCCCCGGTTGTTGCTGTAAAGCTCGCCATTGCCATCAAAACCCGCCTCGCCATTATAGCGATCGACAAAATCGAAGGGCGTATTGAAGACAAAATCCGTATTGTGAAATAAGTTCATGACAACGGGGGCAGTGATAACCGCCACGTACCTTGCGGGGTCGCTACCGCTTGTATTGAAATGTTGGTAATGCGCATTCATCGGAATGGCGAAGAGGCTCCCGGCCTGCCATTCGAAGGTGTGCTTATTATTGGAGTCATTCCAAACCGTCGTCGCGCCTGAACCTTGCAGGACGTAGACCAATTCTTCGTAGATATGGCGCTGCGGTTTCGTCGTTGCCCCGACGGGAACCTCTGCAACGTAGCAATTATTTGTATCTCCCGCCCCTTCAAGATTAACAAATGCACCGAGCGCACCGGTGCGTTCCCATGGTCCGAGAACGAGGTCCTTCAGGTCTTCCACAAAAAAAGTGTCGTAGACCGGAATTCCTTCTTTTTGTTGCCATTGGCCGTAGGCATCCTGCCGTTCCATTCTTGGTAGTTCTTGTTCGACCGTCATCTCTATCCCCCTTTACTGCTACAGGTTTTACAATATCCCATCCCTTAAGAATGATCTCTATAGAATGATTGATACTAGTATAACAGCCATTGCGAACGGTTATTGACTGAATTTTCATACAGGTTACGATAACTTTTCTCAGCAATAAATTACAATTGGGAGAATTTTTTGCCACCGCCCTTACGCGTCTTCATTGGTTACGATCCGCGGGAAGCAACAGCTTTCAACGTTCTTCAACATTCCATTTTATGCAGAGCTTCAAAGCCGACT
>JBLHLO010000023.1:0-13636 GCA_047621105.1 Alphaproteobacteria bacterium | reverse complement strand
TGAGGAACGGGCCCCGGTATCGACCTTGGCGCGCAGCAGCAGATCACCCGGAAACAGCCGCACGGTCTCGGTAAAGCCGACGATGCGGCGCATTTCCCTGGGCAGGGCCGTCGTCTGGCCGTCATTATCGGCCAGCGCGCCAGCGCCCCCCATCAAGATCGCCGCCAATCCGGTGAAGGTTAGCGCTTGGGTCCGAAAATATGACACGCGTCTTGAAAACAGCATGAAATTGTTCCCGTGATCTTAATTGCCGGGGGCCTTAGTTGGAGGCAAAGCCTAACAGAAAAACGCACGGGGGGCGTTGGTGATCTTTTGTCACCAAAAGGTCGATTATCGTGCCGCGCTGCCTTGGCGATTGGCGTTATCTGCACCGGACGGCAGCGCCGTGCCAGGGGTCAGAATCCAATGGGCGACATCGTTGATCGGCACGTCGGCACCAAGATCGCGCAGCAACATGTGATAGCCGGTGGCGTAATACGCCGCCTGGGTTCGGCCCGATGATTTAAGCGCGTCGATCGCGACACGCGTCGGTTCGGCGGGGATCACCTCGTCCCTTGTCCCATAGAGCAGGAGCGCCGGCAGGTTGAGACGCGCTTGCGCTGCTGCTTGGGCGGCATCCATCAAATTGACCAAGCCCCAAATCGCATCGATGCGGGTTGCTTTAATCACCAAGGGGTCACGGGAAAGGCGGCGCAGCATTTCCGTGTTGTCGGACGGCTTCACACCGAGCCCTTCGGCGGTCGCCCGAAACCACGGCACGGTATGGGCCGACAGCCACAGCGCCGCGCTTTTGATCGGGCCGAGGTGATCACGTCCCCAGACGGCGGGGGCGATCAGGACGGCACCTTTGGGCGGTGGGATGATCGTCTGCTGTGCCAGGGTTGCCAGCACCACCGCGCCGCCCATGCTGTCGCCAGCGACAAACAGCGGGACGCCGGGATGGCGCGCCCGTATGCCCCTGACCAGGGCCGCCAGATCATCCGTCATGGCGCCGGTGCCGCCCCAAATGCCGGGTTCCGGGGCGCGCCCGAAGCCGCGTTGATCGATGGCATAGGTCAGGATGCCGCGCGCCGCCCAGACCTGGGCCGGGCGATCGAAGGCTTTTGAATAATCATTGAAGCCGTGCAGGGCGGCAACCACGGCGCGGGGCGGACCCACCGGGGCCCAGGCTTTGAGGGGTAGGTGAATGCCGTCGCGGGCGATCAGCACCGCCCCTTCGATGCGTGGTGTTCCGGTGAAAGGGCCGCTGCTTTGGACCCGGGGCGTGCAGGCGGCAAACAAGAGGATGCAGGCCAATGTGCAGAAGCGGGCCCAGTTATGCATGGCGGGAAATCACGCGGGCGCCGCACGGGGCGGCGGTTTTTGCCGGCTGCCGGTCAGCGCCAAAAAGACGTCTTCCAGCCGGCCCTCGGTGGTTGAAAGATCGGCAATCACCAGGCGCGCGGTGTGGATGGCTTCGATAATCTCGCGCATGGGGGTTTCGGAAAGTTTGAAGCGGAAATGCAATTGCCGGGGGGCAGCCAAGGTGACGTCGAACCGCGCCAATGGGGCCGGGACCTGGTCTAGATCCTCTTCCACCGTTACCCGCATTTCCTTGGCATCGAGGCCGGCCAGAAGATCTGCGGTTGGGGCGCAGGCAATCAAATCACCTTCATCGATGATGGCAATTTGGTCGCAGAGCTTTTCCGCTTCTTCCAGGTAATGGGTGGTGAGCAAGATCGTCGTACCCGCAGCGTTGAGCGTGCGCATATATTCCCAGAGATGCTGGCGTAGTTCGACATCGACGCCCGCCGTCGGCTCATCAAGCACAACGATCGGTGGCCTATGCAGGATGGCCTTACCGATCAACAGACGCCGGCGCATGCCGCCCGACAGCGAGCGGGCATAGGCGTTGGCTTGATCGGTAAGGCCGACAGCTTCAAGAATTTCCTCGGTGCGGTATTCTGCTTGTTTCAGGCCGTACAGCCCAGATTGCAGGTTCAGCAACTGGCGCGGCGTGAAGAACGGGTCGATATGCGGCTCCTGAGGGACGATGCCGATCGCCATTTTCACGTTGCGCCGCTCGGTATCGATATCATGTCCCCAGACATGCACCTGTCCTGCAGTTTTATCCACTAGCCCGGCCAGGATATTGATCAGCGTCGACTTGCCCGCTCCATTGGGGCCCAAGAGGCCGAAAAAGGCGCCGCGCGGCACGTCGAGGTCGATCCCCTTGAGCGCGACCTTGGGGGGCGCCCCGCCCTTGCCCCGGCTGCTGCCGGGATAGGTTTTGGCCAGACCCCGGATTTTGAGGGCCAGCGCTGGGGCGTCACTTCCGGTGAGGGCGGGTGATGGGGCCCGACCGCGCGCCGGCAGGGGAACAACGGTCATCAAATGGCTCCGGTGGTTGAAAGCGGTGGGGCAATCGGTATCATCCGGGGTGCCGGGCGGTCAATACGCCGGGCACCCTTTAGCTCCCTAGGATACGGCCAAAGATATGGCCAAGGATACGGAATAACCATGCAGGACCCAGAGACCATTACCGTTAATCAAAACACTGTCGCCTGTGACGGCGGCACCCTGGGCCACCCGACGGTCTATCTCAACCTCGCCCCCAAGGGCGAAATCGATTGCCCCTATTGCGGGCGTCATTTCGTGCTGGCCGATGGGGCGCCCTCAGGTGGCGGCCATTGAGCGCCGCCCGCGCCGATAAAACAACCGGCGCAAAGGGGGCTGATGCCAAACAGCCCCGGCACCTGTTTTTAGTCGATGGATCGGGATTCATCTTTCGCGCCTTTTACGGCCTCAAGATTCAGATGACCCGTTCCGACGGGACGCCGACCAATGCGGTGTTCGGTTTTTGCAATATGCTGGTCAAGCTGTTGGACGATACCAAAGCCGATTATCTGGCGGTGATCTTTGATACCGCGCGCAAGACGTTCCGCAACGATATCTATCCAGATTACAAGGCCAACCGGGGCGCGCCGCCGGAAGAATTGATTCCGCAATTTCCTCTGGTCCGCGACGCAACCCGGGCCTTCAATGTACCGGCCATCGAAATGGTGGGTTATGAAGCCGACGATATTATCGCCACCTATGCGCGCCGGGCGGCGGAAGCGGGTGACCGGGTGACGGTTCTGTCGTCCGACAAGGACATGATGCAGTTGGTGAGTGATCGCATCAGCCTGCAGGACCCAGTGACTTATGCGCAAATCAGTTTCGCCGAAGTGGAAAAGAAATTCGGCGTCGCACCGGACAAGGTGATCGATGTGCAATCCCTGGCCGGTGATTCCAGTGACAATGTACCTGGGGTGCCGGGGATCGGCATCAAGACCGCGGCTGAGCTGGTCAACACTTACGGCGATCTTGATACGATCCTCGCCCGAGCCGGAGAAATCAAACAGCCTAAGCGACGCGAAAACCTGATCGCGTTTGCCGATCAGGCGCGGGTGTCGCGCCAATTGGTGACCCTTGAAAATGACGTGCCGGGACTTGTGCCCTATACCGATTTTGCCAAGCGCGAACCGGAACATGAAACCCTGCTCAGTTTTTTACGCGAACAGGAGTTCAAGCGGCTGATCGCCCGCGTCGAGAGTGAGATCACCGGCGACGGCCGCATTGCAGAGACCAGTGAGAGCAAAGCCGTTGCGGCCTCTAAGGGGGCCGCCAAGCCCCCCATTAAAGGTGGTGTGCCTGACAAACGGGCCGCGGCTGATCCCGGCACGGGCGATTATGAACTGGTGACCAGCGAGGATGCGCTCAAAGCCTGGATCGATGCGGCGACCAGCGCCGGTATTGTTGCTGTCGATACCGAAACCACGTCACTTGATTCCATGCGCGCCGATTTGGTCGGTGTATCGCTGTCGTTAGTGCCGGGGAAAGCTTGTTATGTCCCACTGGCCCATCGGTCACCTGATCCGGCTGTGGGTCAGGGCACATTCGATCTTGGTGATACAGGCAGTGATGCCGGTGATGCAGCGGGCAAAAACAAAAAAAGCAAATCTGCGAAGACAGTCACGGAAGAGGCGAAGGGGGCTTTGCTGGGCGGCCAAATCGGGCGCGACCGGGCGCTCAAGCTGTTGGCGCCGTTGCTCAACGATCCTTCGGTACTCAAGGTTGGCCACAACATTAAATATGACCAGGAAATCTTCGCCCGCTATGGGCTCGATGTCGCGCCGGTGGACGACACCATGGTACTTTCATACGTTCTTGAAGCAGGATTACATGGCCATGGTCTCGATGAATTGGCGCTGCATCATTTTGATCGCACCAACATCAAATTTTCCGAGGTGGCGGGTGCGGGCCGCAATCGGGTGACTTTCGATTATGTCGGGCTCGATGCGGCGCTTAACTACGCCGCCGAAGATGCCGATGTGACTCTCCGGTTGCATCGCCTTCTCAAGCCGCGCTTAACCGGCGAACATATGGCCAGCGTTTATGAGACGCTGGAGCGTCCGTTGATCCCGGTGTTGATCGGTATGGAACGGGCGGGCATTCGCGTCGATCCCAAGGCACTCAAGGATCTCTCGGCGGATTTCACCAAGCGCCTTGCCAAGCTTGAGGTGGAAATCCACCAGCTCGCGGGGCGTGAATTCAATGTCGCCAGCCCCAAGCAACTGGGCGAAATCTTGTTTGATGAACTCAATCTCGGCACCGGCAAGAAGGGCAAGACCGGGGCCTATTCAACCGGCGCCGATGTGCTTGAGGACTTAGCCGCCCAGGGCCATGATCTTCCCGCCCGGGTGCTCGATTGGCGCCAGATTGCCAAGCTGCAATCGACCTATTCGGATGCGTTGCTCAATCAAATCAATCCGGAAACGGGCCGCGTGCATACATCTTATGCCATGGCGGTGGCGTCGACCGGCCGGCTGTCGTCCACTGATCCCAATCTGCAAAATATTCCGGTGCGCACCGAAGAGGGCCGTAAAATTCGCGAGGCCTTCGTCGCCGACAAGGGCATGAAGCTGATCTCCGCCGATTATTCGCAGATTGAGCTCAGGCTTCTCGCCCATGTCGCCGATATCAAGGTGCTGAAGGATGCCTTTAAGGACGGGGCCGATATTCATGCCCTGACCGCGTCTGAAATGTTTGGTGTACCGCTGAAAGACATGGACCCGATGGTGCGCCGCTCGGCCAAGGCGATCAATTTCGGCATAATCTACGGCATTTCGGCTTTTGGCCTCGCCCGTCAGCTGGGCATCTCTAATGGGGAAGCGTCGGATTACATCAAAACCTATTTCAAACGCTATCCCGGCATCAGCGACTATATGGAAACGACCAAGGAATTTGCCCGCGCGCACGGCTATGTGATCACGATCTTCGGTCGCAAGGTGCATACCCCGGGGATTAATACCAAGGGTCCGATGCGCGCCTTTTCGGAACGGGCGGCGATTAATGCCCCGTTGCAGGGCAGCGCCGCCGACATCATCAAGCGCGCCATGATCCGTGTGCCGGCAATGCTGGCCAAACATAAATTGAAGGCGCGTATGCTGCTACAGGTGCATGATGAACTGATTTTTGAAGCCCCCGCCGGTGAAGCCGAAGCCGTCGCCAAAGCCGTTAGCGGTGTGATGGTGGAGGCGCCAAGCCCGGTGTGTACGCTCAGCGTGCCGCTTGAGGTCGAAACCGGCATCGGCGCCACATGGGCCGAAGTGCATTAGGCGATGTGCTAGGAAGTATCTTTAAATAAAAAAACGCCGCCCCGAAGGGCGGCGCTGATTAAGACGGGCCAGGGCCGCGTGTGATTAGGCGGCGACGTGGATGGCCGCCTTCATGATGCCGTCATCGACCTGGGATTCGAACTCTTTGAAATTTTCCTCAAACATCCGGGCCACTTCATGGGCGGTGGCATCATAAGCTGCCTTGTCGGCCCAGGTATTCCTCGGGTTGAGCACCGTTTCCGGCACATCCGGGCAGGTCTGGGGGATCATCAGGCCAAAATTGGGATCCGGTGCGAAAGGCACATTGTCGAGGTGCCCGTCGAGTGCGGCGCTGAGCATGGCACGGGTATGGGCAATTTTCATCCGCGAACCGACCCCGTATTTGCCGCCGGTCCAGCCGGTGTTGACCAGCCAGCACTGGGTTTTGTTATCGGCGATCAGCTTGCCCAGAAGGTTGGCGTAAACCGTCGGATGGCGCGGCATGAACGGCGCGCCGAAGCAGGTGGAGAAGGTCGCTTCGGGTTCGGTGACGCCGCGTTCAGTGCCGGCGACCCGGGCAGTATAGCCAGACAGGAAATGATACATCGCCTGATCGGCGGTCATCTTGCTGATCGGCGGCAGGACACCAAAGGCATCCGCCGTCAGCATGACCACATGCTTGGGATGTTTTGAGGTCAGGGTATCTGAAATATTAGGAATGAAATCGATCGGATAGGAAACGCGGGTATTTTCCGTCAGTTCTTCCGAATCGAAATCCAGTTCCCGGGTGGCCGGGTCCATCACCACATTTTCAAGCACGGTCCCAAAGCGGTGGGTGGTGGCGTAAATTTCGGGTTCTGCTTCGGCCGACAGCTTGATCGCCTTGGCGTAGCAGCCGCCTTCAAAATTGAAGATGCCGTTCGGCGACCAACCATGTTCGTCATCGCCGACCAGGGTGCGCGAGCCGTCAGCCGACAATGTGGTCTTGCCGGTGCCCGACAGGCCAAAGAAGATCGCTGTGCTGCCGTCGTCGCCGACATTGGCCGAACAATGCATCGCCATGACCCCTTGGGCCGGCAATAGATAGTTGAGGATGGAAAACACCGATTTCTTGATTTCGCCCGCATACCAGGAGCCGCAGATCAGCACTTCCTTGGTGCCAAAATTGAGGATGATGCAGATATCGGAATTGGTACCGTCGGTCTTGGGATCAACATGCATGCCGGGGGCGTGCAAGACGGTGAAATCCGGTTTGAACCCGACCGCTTCGCCTTCTTCGGGCTTGAGGAACATGTTGCTGGTAAACAGCGAATGCCAAGCGGTTTCCGTGACCACGCGCACGCCGATCCGGTAATCAAGATCGGCACCGGCGAATACGTCTTGGACGAACAGATCACGGTCCTTGTAATAGGCCATGAACTTTTCGCGGATCTTCTTGTAATTGGCTTCGGAGATTGGCTTGTTGACCGAGCCCCACCAAATCTCGTCCTTGCTGGAAGGCTCCTCGACCAGGAATTTATCATTTGGGGAACGGCCGGTGTATTCGCCCGTTTCAACCACGAAGGCGCCGCCGGGGGCCAGCTGGCCTTCACGGCGAATGATCGCTTCTTCATACAGCGCAGGCGTATCAAGGTTCCACGATACCGACTTGGCGCCGGTGATTCCGTGCTGATCCAGCCCATAATTGCTTTTGATTGGTCCGCGCTGTTCCAAAGCTCTCTCCCGGTCATGAGCCCGTCTTTATCCGGGCCGGTTTAAGGCCCCTCTATATACGGTCAAGCCTGCCGCTGCGCCACCCCTGAGAGGGCTAATTGGGGGGTTTTTCGCCACTTTATTGGGTCTTTATTGGGATTCGGCGCTAATCCCTTGAAGCGCTTGGCACCTGGCTGGGAAATAGCCCTCACTGTTGCGGGGAGCCGCCCGGAACAGAGCGGCAACCCGGTCCATCAAGTGGCGCATAGGGGGCATAGGAGCAGGTCATAATCAGGGGTAAGTGTAGGGGCCCCTGGATGCGCCCCGGGATGCGGTGCGGGGGCTAGACGAAAAGCCCGCCAGCGATGCCGAGCCGCCAAGTGATGCTGGCGCCCAGCATGACCGTGGCGATGCCGATGACCACGGTCAGCCCGCGCGAGGCCCAGGCCATACGGTCGGCGGAAAGACGCAGGGGCACTGCGATTGCGCAGGAAAGCAGCGCCATACCCGCGATCGAACCAAAGCCAAATAGGAGGATATATCCGATCCCGAGCCACACGGATGTGATCGTCGAAAGCGTCAGCAATACCAGCGCCGCCGACCCCGCCATGCCGTGCATGAGCCCGACCATGAGGGCACGCAGGGGTAATCCCCTGGGGTGGGCATGACTATGGGCGCGCAGGTTATGCTGGTTTTGGCGGGCATGTTTATGGGCATGAAAATGATGGGCGCCGCCATGGTCATGGGCGTGGAAATGGGTGCGTTCACGCCAGATCCGCGCGAGCACGTCGATGCCGAGGCCAATGAGCATCAGACCAACAATGAATTCGAGGATTTCGGCAAAACGCGCCGGCATTGCCGTATCAACCAACAGCACGGTGGTGCCGATCACGAACAGCGTAATCGTGTGGCCAAGTCCCCAGGCGATTCCGAATCGGGCGGTTTCGCCAACCGTACGGGCCCTTGTTGCAAGGGAGGCCACAGCGGCAACATGGTCAGCCTCGATGGCATGTTTCATGCCGATCAGAAAGCCAAGGCCGAGCACGTAAAGCATGTATGGGATCCTCACCTGAGATAGATTTTTTTATATCCCAAGGCTATTTTGTGCCTTGGGCTGCGCCATCATAAGCGCGGCCATCTCCCTGTCAATCGCCGCGATTTGGCCAAAAAATGGCCCTTAAATAGCCTGATTTTGGGTTTCTTTAGGCACAGTCCTTCGATTGTGCGAAAATCGCGTTCGTAAAAGGGGACGTAGCAAGAGGGCCATAAGAAGGTCGCATCAAAGCAACGCGGCAATAAGGAGAAGATCAATGCCCCGCACGATCGCGCTGGTAGACGACGACCAGAATATCCTGACCTCGGTTTCCATTTCACTTGAGGCCGAGGGTTACAAGGTCAACACTTATACAGATGGTGCCAAGGCGCTGGCGGGGCTAGCCGACCATCCGGTCGATCTTGCTGTCCTTGATATCAAGATGCCGCGTATGGATGGCATGGAATTACTAAATCGCATCCGGCGCGGCTCACAGATGCCGGTCATCTTCCTGACCTCAAAGGATGAGGAGATTGATGAGCTTCTCGGTTTCCGTATGGGAGCTGATGACTACATTCGCAAACCGTTTTCCCAGCGTTTGCTGCTGGAGCGCATTCGCGCCCTTTTGCGGCGCGTCGATCTTGGCCCGGCGCCGACTTCCCAATCGGGTGAACCTGAAGCCGAGGGGAGTGCCATTACGCGCGGCAATCTTGTGCTCGATCCGACCCGTCACTTGTGCACTTGGAAAGGTGAGGCGGTGCAGCTCACAGTCACGGAATTTTTGATCCTTGCCGTGCTGGCGCAGCGCCCGGGCCATGTGAAGACCCGCGATCAGCTGATGGATGCTGCTTATGGCGAGCACATTTATGTCGAAGACCGGACCGTGGACAGTCATATCAAGCGGCTCCGGCGCAAGTTCAAGCGTGTCGATGAGGCGTTTGCCCAAATTGAGACCCTATACGGCCTCGGCTATCGCTACAGCGCCGACTGATCGTCCCATAGGCCCCGGCTCGCATGGCGCCAGATACTTCACACCATACGCCTTCTAATTCTGGCACCCATCAGGACGTGCCGGCGGCTGGCACCTTGTTGAAAAAAGATACTGTATCCCCCGCACGAAACGCGGCCGCGTTCGCCCGGTTGTGGGCTGGCGCATTGCGATTGCTGGCGTTCACGCGCTTGCGGTCGCTCACGGTACGGGTGTTGGCCGTCAACATGGTCGCCGTGTTGATGTTGGCTATGGGGCTTTTGTATTTGGATCGTTACCGGCAAAATCTGATCGAGACCCAGCTTGACTCGCTGGCCGTCCAGGGCGGCATCTTTGCGGCCGCGCTTGGCGAGGCGGCGGTGGTATCAAATCCTGCCGTCGGACGGGACACGCTGACGGCCTTTGCCCGTCCAATGGTGCGCCGGCTCGCCGTTCCTGCACGATTGCGGGCGCACCTTTTTGCTGCCAATGGCGACCTGATCGCCGATTCTCAATATGTCGGCATGGTACGGGGCGGGGTCGAGGTCACGCCGCTGTTGCCGCCACGTCAACGCGGCATCGTTACTGAGTTGCTGGATGCCTATGATTGGGTCATCGGGCGTTTTTCATCGGGGCCCGAATACCCGCCTTATGTCGATCATTCCGTGCCGTTGGCGAGGCATTATCCGGAAGCGCAAAAGGCGCTCACCGGCGAGCGTGCCAGTTCGGTGCACCAGGCAGCAGAGGGCGGGTTGATCCTGTCCGTCGCCCTGCCGGTGCAACGCTACAAGCAGGTGTTGGGAGTATTGATGGTTTCGGTGGGTGATGCTGAAATCAATGAAGCGTTACGTAATGTGCGGGTCGAAATTCTATCGGTGCTTGGCGGCATGCTAGTGCTGATCGTGGCACTGTCACTATGGTTGGCGGGAACCATTGCCCGGCCCGTGCGCCGGCTGGCGGCGGCGGCGGCCGAAGTACGTGCGGGGCGAGGGATGAACGTCGAAATCCCCGACCTGACCGGGCGAGGTGACGAAATTGGCGATCTGTCCGGCGCGTTGCGTGATATGACGGCGGCGCTATGGGCGCGCATGGGGGCCATCGAAGGCTTTGCCGCCGATGTGGCGCACGAGATTAAAAATCCACTCACGTCCTTGCGCAGTGCGGTCGAAACGGCATCCAAGATAGTTGATCCGGTCAAGCAACGACGGCTGATGTCTATCATTCTTGATGACGTGCAACGTCTTGACCGGTTGATTTCAGATATATCCGATGCGTCTAGGCTGGATGCGGAATTGGGCCGCACACGGATGAGGCGTGTTGACCTTACGGGCCTGCTTTCAATACTGTTGGAAGTAGAAGTGGCGGCGGCAGAATCACGTGGACCGAGCGCGCCTAAGATCATTCTTGATTTGCCTGAAGATGGTCCCATTGGCGTACGTGGTATTGAGGATAAGCTCGTCCAAGTGCTGCGTAACTTGATTGCCAATGCGGCATCGTTTTCACCGCCGGGCGGCACTATTCTTATCGCCGCGCGGCGTAAGGGTGCCCAGGTTACTGTCACTATTGAGGATCAGGGTCCGGGGTTGCCCGACGGAAAATTCGAAGCAATTTTTGATCGTTTTTATAGCGAACGTCCAGCGAGCGAAAAATTTGGTACGCATTCCGGTCTCGGCCTCAGTATTTCAAAACAAATCATTGATGCGCACCGCGGCCGCATCTGGGCAGAAAACATCATTGCCGACGGGCGCGTTGCAGGCGCGCGCTTTACGGTGGTGCTAATGGCAGCACGTCGGCGTGGCTGAGGGTGAACAGATATTTGGACAAATACACGGCACATGCATCGCATGTGGCGACCGCGGCGTATTGATTCGTGGTGCCCCGGGCGCCGGAAAATCCGATCTTGCCCTGCGGCTGATTGATGATGGCGCGCAGTTGGTCGCCGATGATCGTATTGACCTTGCCCGTGATGGCCAGCGAATAATGGCTCGCGCACCGGCACCGCTCGCCGGGCTGATTGAGGTTCGGGGCCTCGGCATTGTCCGGCTGGCCCCGGAACGATTGATGGCCCAAGCAGCAATCGTACTGGTGGTTGATCTGGTGGCGCCCGATGCCGTTGATCGGCTTCCGGCGCCGGCTACAGTGGAATTTCTTGGTCTGGATCTGCCGGTGCTGGCCTTAGACCCCTTTGCCGCGGCGGCGCCCCTTAAGCTACGCCTTGCCGCGGGCGTGGGGCCGGGGTCTATAATGACCGTTCCATGACCTTATTTGCCTTCTTGCCTTGTATGCCGCCGGTCGGTTTTCGCCGGTTCGCACGATGACGGCGCCTAGCGGCGGTCAGGGTGATGTCCAGGAAGCTGGGCGCCGACACCTTGTCCTGCTCACCGGTATGTCGGGCGCCGGGCGGTCATCAGCGCTTAAAATGTTTGAAGATATGGGCTTTGAAGCGGTCGACAATATGCCGCTCACGCTACTTCGTTCGCTGGTGTCAGGCGCCGCGCCGGGTGCGCGCGATCTCGCTATTGGCGTTGACGTTCGGACCCGAAATTTTGGTGCGGCCGCAGTACTTGATGGTATGGACGAATTGATTGCCGAGAGCGGCTTCGATGCCAAATTGGTTTTTCTCGATTCCAGCGACGAAGTCTTGCGGCGGCGTTTTACTGAAACGCGCCGCCCCCATCCGTTGGCGCAAGACCGGCCGGTGATGGATGGGATCGCCCAAGAACGCCAGTTGCTGGCTAATCTGCGGGCCCGCGCTGATTTTGTCATAGATACGACAGACCTTGCCCCCGGTGAGTTGCGCCGGGTGTTGGGGGGGCATTTTGCTCTGGATGGCGCAGTGAATCTGAGCGTATTCGTAACATCCTTTTCGTACCGTCACGGTATTCCGCGCGACGCTGATCTCGTGTTTGATGTGCGTTTTCTCGCCAATCCCCATTATGAGCCGGCGCTCAAGGCGCTGTCCGGTCTTGATCCCCAATGTGTCGCCTTCATCGAACAAGACGACGCTTGGCTGCCTTTCTTCGAAGCACTGACCCGCCTGTTCGGGGTATTGCTCCCAGGTTTTGAGCGCGAGGGTAAGAGCTATCTAACCGTGGCCGTGGGCTGCACCGGTGGGCGGCACCGTTCGGTGTTCGCCGCTAACCGGGTTGCTGCTTGGCTGGCCGATGCGGGTCATAAGGTTAACGTTGTTCATCGGGATGTGGATAAGGGACCACTGACATGATGACTAGATATAATGAAAGGCTAAAGCCATGCCCGTGACCTCCACTGAGATTGGCCTCGTGCTCGTCACCCACGGTAGTCTTGCCACCGCTTTCCTTGATGTCCTTACCCACATTGTCGGGGCGCAGACCCATGTTGCTGCCATTTGTATTGGTCCAGACGATGACGTTGAAGCGCGCCGGACAGAAATTCTTGACGCTCTGGATCAGGTTGATGTGGGTAGCGGGGCGGTGGTGATGACCGATATGTTCGGCGGCACACCGTCCAATCTGGCGCTGTCGGCTCTTAATCGCCCGCGTGTCGAAGTCGTTGCCGGCCTCAATCTGCCGATGCTCATAAAATTCGCATCTGTGCGTACAACCCATAACCTTGCCGATGCAGTACAGGCAGTGCAGGAATCGGGACGTAAATATATCAACGTCGCATCGAGTTTCCTGCTGGGCGGTAATGGCAAATAAAACGCGTTCAGGCACGGGGGGTGAAAAGGGGTCGTCTGACAGTGGCGACCTCCATACCCGCAAGGCTGTCATCACCGGACAACTTGGCCTTCACGCCCGTCCGGCGGCCCGCTTCGTAAAACTGGCCGTCAGTTTCGAGTCCGTGATCGAGGTCACGGCCAATGGTGTCACCGTGTCGGGCGGTTCGATCATGGGACTCATGATGCTGGGGGCGGGGGACGGCACCGAGTTGCTCTTGACGGCCATTGGCCCCGATGCGGAGGTGGCACTGGATGCACTTGAAGGCCTTGTCGCGCAGGGGTTTGCGTAGACACAAGCTTCCCCAGACCCCTGGTGTCCGTTTTTGGCCCTCATTCTGATTTTCCGTGGCCTGCTGCTGGCGCTGCCAGGTTTGCTTGCTGGGGCCGGATTATTCCTTGCCCCTCAGGCCCACTCCAAATATAAAGCAGTCTTTATGTTTTAGGATTTGTAACGATTTCCCGGGCATATTGCCCAGCATCCGATCGCACCCACTCCATATCGCCCGTTCCCATAGGAGATGCCCAGTGAACGCCAAGACCTCCCCCGCCGCTGCCCAAACCGATTACAAGGTAGCCGATATCTCACTCGCCGAATGGGGCCGTAAGGAAGTATCCATCGCCGAAAC
>JBLHLO010000022.1:0-13836 GCA_047621105.1 Alphaproteobacteria bacterium | reverse complement strand
ATGTCGGTTTTTGATTCCGGTACTTATAAGAAGGGCCATCGCCATGGGCCCAGCTATGTGATCGTTATCCCTGCCGGTGAAGGGTATTCAATCATGTGGCCGGAGGGTGGGGAGAAGGTGGTCGTCCCTTGGCGCGAGGGGAGCGTATTCGTTCCCCCCGATAATTGGTACCATCAGCACTTCAATGCGGCCGATGAGCCTGCCCGCTATTTGGCGCTGCATCCACCGCGTCCCTTTTCGCGCAGCGGGATTCCAGGCAACCAGATTGAGTATCCGGATGAAGAACCGTTTATCCGTGAAAAATTTGAGGCAGATCTGGCGGCAAAAGGATTACAGACCAAGATGCCCAAGGAGGCTTATCAAGATAAGTCATATGAGTGGACTTACACCGACGGCTAGCCGCAGGCACCACCGATGACCGACCCTACACCCCTTCGTTTCGCAATTGCCGGTCTCGGCAGTGCCGGCACCGCTCTGATTTCGCCAGTTCTTAATAATCCCGCATTCTGCCTTACGGCGGTGGCTGATAAGGATGAGCAGGCGCTCGCCCATTTTAAGAACGATTTTCCAGAGGCGCAAACGTTTACCAGTGTTGAGGCATTGGCGGAGAGCGACGCCGCGGATGTCATCTTCGTCGCAACGCCGACCCATCTGCACACGGACCATGTGCTCGCCGCAATCGGTGGGGGCAAGCATGTGGTGTCGGAAAAGCCGGTCGCGACAAACCTCGAAGATGCTGGCCGCATGATTGAGGCTGCAAACAAGGCGGGCGTGGTCTTTATGGTCGGCCATTCTTTCGGTTACGAAACACCAATCAAGGAGATGCGCCGCATCGTCAAAAGCGGGGAGCTGGGAGCCCTTAAGATGCTGCACAATTGGTATTACACGGACTGGATCTACCGACCGCGTAATCGGGAGGAACTGGACACAAGCCTGGGTGGTGGTGTCACTTTTCGTCAGGGTTCGCACCAGTTCGATATCATCCGCCTTATCGGTGGAGGGTGCGTGCGCAGTGTGCGCGCGATGACCGGCCGGTGGGACGCTTCCCGCCCGGCGGAAGGCGCCCACACGGTGTTCTTGGAATTTGATGACGGTGTGGTCGCGACCGCTGTGTACAGCGGATACGACCGGTTTCGCTCGGCGGAGCTTGGCTTTGCGATTGGTGAGAACGGTCGTGATCTCGACCTTGCATCCTACGGGGCTGCACATAAGAAATTACGCGATGCCGCGGGGGATGAATCCGCCCTCAAGCAAGGGGGGCACTACGGTGGTGCCCGCGGTCGTGATATCTCGGTCCGCCCTGCTTCCAACCACCCATTCTACGGTCTGACCCTGGTGAGTTGTGAGCTTGGCGACATTCGGCAATCGCCCGATGGTCTGTTGGTCTATGGCCCCGAGGAGAAGCGGGAGGTCCCGCTGGTAAAGGGTCTGCGCGGCAGGGACCATATCCTGACGGAGCTGCACGATGCCATCGTTGATGGCAAACCGCCCTTGCACGATGGTCATTGGGGCCGGGCGAACCTTGAAGTTTGCTTGGCTGTCTTGGAATCTGGGCGGGAGCGGAAAGAAATCTATCTGTCCCACCAGAAGGCAGTGAATGATTGAACCCCTAAGATTATCTCGGCGCTAGGCAGATGCACGACGACGATGGATCCCATGATCACGATTTTGAACGGGGCATGCCCGACGATGAAGGCGAAGAGCTTGAGGGCATTGAGCGCTTTACGCTCCGAAGCGTGGGCATTGATATCGGTTCCTCCACTACGCACAGTATTTTCTCCAAGCTGACCTTGCGCCGTGAAGGGGCGGGCCTGTCGGCCAAGTTTGTTGTGACCGGCAGGGAAGTGATTTACCGCTCTCCCATCATGTTGACGCCCTACCTGTCGGACACCCAGATTGATACCGACCAGGTCACCTCCTTTGTTGAAAGCGCTTACGCTGAGGCCGGATTCATGCCGGGCGATATCGACACCGGCGCCGTGGTCATTACTGGGGAAGCGCTAAAAAAAGAAAATGCGCAGCCCATCCTTGAGCACTTTTCCCGGGAAGGGGGCCGCTTTATTTGTGCCTCTGCCGGGCCGATGCACGAGGCCCTGTTGGCGGCTTATGGATCAGGCGCCGTCGCAATGTCTCAGCATCATGATAATGCGGTCCTAGATATGGATATTGGCGGCGGCACGACCAAAATTTCAGTCGTCCGGTCGGGTCGTATCGCGCAAATGGTTGCCGTGGAAATCGGCGCGCGCCTGATCGCCTATGACAAGAATATGAGAATCACCCGGGTTGAGCGGCCGGCGCGCACGATTATGAAGGCGCTCGGCCATAAGGTTGAGGTGGGCGGCAAGCTCACGCCGACACAACGTGAAGCCTTTGCCCAGAGGATGACTGATGTTCTTTTCGACGTCATCAGCGGACGGCCCCAAGACCCTCTGACGGACCAGTTGATGCTTACCGGTGGCCTGAAGGATGTGGCGCCTGCCAGCATTGATCATCTGGTCTTTTCCGGCGGGGTTTCGGAATATATTTACGCCCGCGACACGGTGGAATACGGAGACATCGGCCCTTGGCTCGGCAAGGCAATCCGGGACCGGACGCAGTCCACTTTCAAGCCTGGTGTGCTCGTGCAGCCGGTGGAGGGTATCCGCGCCACCGTTATCGGCGCCGGGGAATACACACTGCAGGCAAGTGGCAGCACCAGCTATATTTCCACGACAACAGCGCTTCCAGTTCGTGGGGTTCAAGTGGCCCATGCCTTGATCACCAAGGAGCAATCGCCAGGTGAGATACATGCGGCATTGATCGCTGCGCTGGGCAAGTATGACCGCACGCATTTGAATGGTCAGATTGTGTTGGCTTTATCCGCCGCTGGGCAGCCAGATTACCCTTATATCCGTCGGCTTGCGGAGGGTATCGTGCAAATCCTCGATCCCAACGGCCCAACTGGTGAGCCTCTGTTCGTCATGCTGGATGTCGATATGGCGAAATCCTTGGGGAGCATCCTCCGCGAAGAGCTTCAGGTTGATCGGCCGGTAATTGTTGTCGACGGTATTGAAGTGGGCGATCTCGACTACGTGGATATGGGCCGCCCGATCGGCACTTCGGAGGTCATTCCCGTCACCGTCAAGTCCTTGGTCTTCGCCATGCGCTCCAAATCAGGCTAAGGCATGATGCCTTAGTTAAAGAGCGACAGCTCAATGCCGAGCCATTCCAAGATTGCCGGTTCTGGCCACAACACATGGACCAAGCTATCGAAGACGATCACTAGCGTAATTATCGCAAGCGCAGAGAGGAACGCCGCCAAGCGCCATGTCCCTCCATGGGCACGCACGTAAAGAAGGGGGAAGGCAACGAATGCGGCGTGAAAGCCGAAGAGCCAGACACAAAGGACCAGCCCAGAAAGCCAGGCCCAGGCAACACGTTCCCGATGCCCACGGACGACAAATTCTGCTGATGGCGCGGCGTTTCGGCGCTCGGCGATGAATGTGCGGATATCGCTGATGAATTGTGGGATCGCGAGGGCAATGCCCACGCCAGCAATGACGTAGACCCCCAGCGACGCGAGCAGAGGCCAATCCATGGCCTTGAAACTTCCGAGACCCAGGATCGTAATGAACAGACCGGTGAAAATCATCGCCCCCGGGCCTTTAGGCAGTTCGGTGACGATGTCGACATCTGCCTTCTTTTCATCGGCTTTACGCTTTCGGAGGATCGGGAAGAGCACGGTCACGCAGATGATCCCAAAGATAGCCAGTACGTCCAGATGGGTGATCCAGCTCCAGCCGTAAAGATCAGTAGTCAACCACAGATAGGCCTGAAGCTGTGGGCCCAGCACGACGGCAACCAGCACCGGTGGGCGCGGCCAATTGTAGCGCTTCATAAAAAAGCCGATTGCCGAGAAAGTGATGAACGTGACGACGTCCTGGACCTGGTTCGAGACGTTGAAAGCCGCCACCGTGCACAGGACCAGCGTCATCGGCACAATCACGTAATAGGGCAGCAGGGATGCCTTGGCGAAGGTATTGGAGAACGCTAAAGCGATGCCTGTCGCGAACAGGTTGGCGATCACCAGCACAATAATCATGGCGTAGAGGTAATGAAGTTGGCCGGTCATCATCTCCTTGCCGGGCGTGATTCCTACGGCAATGAAGGCGACCAGGATCAGCGCAAAGGACGTCGATCCCGGGATGCCAAAGAGTGTCGTTGGGATCAGCGCGCCGCCTTCCTTGGCATTGTTAGAGCTTTCCGGCGCGATTACCCCGCGCACGTCACCTTTGCCGAACATCTCCTTGTTCTTTTCCGATTGCACGGCATGGGCATAGGCGAACCAGTCGGCCACGGAAGATCCCAACCCCGGTAGAATACCAATCCACACGCCGATGGTTGAACACCGGATCACCAACCACCAATTCTTGAAGGCGTCACGGACGCCCTGCATCAGGCCACTGCCCAATTCGTCGGTTTGTGAAACACTAGTCCGGCGCACCGAAAGCGAGATCAATTCCGGTACGGCGAACAGGCCCAGGGCGACGACGATGATATGGATGCCCTCGGAGAGGTAATCGCCCTCTTCCAAGACGAACCGTTCGACACCGGTTCGTTGTTCCGCCCCGATGGTGGTAATGGCGAGGCCGAGTATGCAGGCCATGAGCCCCTTAAGGGGCTGGTTGCCGCCCAACACTGCTACCGCCGATAACCCCCAGATCACCAGCATCAGAAACGACGGCGAACCAAAGCCCATGACCATGGGACGCATCACCGGCAAGGTTGCGGTAAAGACGATCGCGCCAAACAGCGCGCCCAGGGCCGAAGCCGCGAAGGCGGCCCCGAAGGCCCGCTTGGCTTCGCCCTTCTGGGCCATGGGGTAACCGTCAAGAATGGTTGCCTGGGAGCCCGCGCCGCCGGGCACCGCGATCAAGACCGAGGAAAAAGTATTAGCCGTATTGGAGACCGTGGCGATCCCCAGCAGGAGGGCGATGCACTCGAATGGTTCCAGCTTCATGGCGAAGGGAATCGTCATCGATAGGAAGAGCAGGGATCCGATCCCTGGCAGGGCAGCGAAGATGCTGGAAACAACGACGCCAGCCAACATCAAGAGCATTGGCTTGGCCTGAAAAAGGCCGCCGATGGCGGCAATAAACGCCTCCGCTGAATACACGCTTCCCCCCGCTCACATTACAAGCCGCCCCCGCCGGTTTCGGTCAATGCCGGAACTTGGCAGGGGCGGGTTCGTTCACATTGAAGATCAAACCTTTGGCAAGAGCGCGCCGGTCAACAGGCGATCGACTGAGCGGTTTTGTTCTTCTTGGGATAGATGAACCGGCAGGTCATGCCCGCCTTGAGGGCACTACGTTTTGCCGGTTTCCCATTCACTGTGATCTTGGTTTTGTTGCCCGAGACCTTGACCTTATGGGTCCTGCCTTTGCGCACCTTGAAGCTAATGCTCCGCCCGCCTTTATCGATGGCGGAAATCGTTGAGCGCACGACGCGATTGCGCCCAACGCCCAAGGGGATGCCGACAGAGTTGCGAATTCTGTCGATGAAGCTGAGGTCTTCGTCGGTGATCTTCTTGATGTCCTGGACCAGTTCCAACATTTCGGGCCCTGTCGACACGGTATAGACCGGGCTCCACAGTGCCTTGACCTGGCGATCTATATCCTTGTCTGCCATCGCCTTGTGGAACGCGGCCCGGTATATCTTCACCACTTCCGCCGATGTCTTGGGGGGCAGCATGAAATACTTGCCGACTTGAACCATGGTCCACCAAGCGCGGAACGCCGATTTGGCCTCGGGGCTGTCGAGCTTGGGGAGGATCATCTTATGGAACAGCGGCACATCGGGATAGAGCAAGCTCCGGGTCGAGTCTTTGCCCTTGATCAGGCCGGTCTGGCTGATTGCCACGTATGTCCCGGATTTCAGGAACGGGTCAATGACCGAAAAATTGGTGTTCGCAGTGACCTGTGTCTCGCCGCGTTCAAAGGCGAGGTTCATCCCCGATGAGCCCTGGTAACCGACGACCCAACGGATGTTCCAGCCGAGAAAAGCTGGGCCCCAAATCGCCATTTGGCTCTGCCCACGGGTGCCGCGGATACCGCCAAAGATCAGGGGCGGTTGAGATTTGTCTTTAAGTCGTCCGAGCATCGCCTTGGGCATGAGCACGACGCCGCCGGGTGCCGGCAGGTGACCAATGAAATTGAACTTTCCTGGGTCGTAGCGCACCGTTTTGCGACGCATGGTGTCGGCATACACTTGGCTGCCGCTGGAGGTAGCAAAAGTTATGCCGTCAGGCTGCACCTTTTCGACAAAATAGTTGAGCGCCTTGGTGCCTTCACCCGCTGGAATGTTCTTGAATATAAGGTCCGGCGATCCAGGCAGGTATTTTGCCATGCCCGCAGCGACGACGCGGCCGATGCTATCGGTGCCGCCACCCGGTCGGGAGGGGATCACCATGGTCAAGGTCTTGCCCTTGAAATTAACTTCGGCCTGAACCGGCGCAGTGGGCGTTAATAACGTCGCACCGAAGGCGAGAGCTAATAAGGAATAGAGTGCATGCTTCATAGCGTTGTCTCCCAGATGGTCTATACTACGTCACCCCCCTCCCATTATTGACGATGCGCGTCCTTGGGGACGGCTGGGCTCGGGCGGACATTTCCACAGAACTATAAGCGGTACTGAATTTTCTGATTCAGTGTTCCATAAACGCTTGGGGATCGCAACTTGGCTCTTCCCCAAGGGGTCGGAAAGCATCTGCCTTCAAGTTTTGATATATTTCATGGCAGAAGTTGGACACCTGATCCATGTTTTGGAAGTGCTGAGGCCCGTGAAGTCAAAGGCTCTCATAGTCTAAGGGCCCAGCCGATTGGCTTTGGTTTGGGGGGATTAGTGACGCAATGCTACCGGCGGCACCAAAGATGATATGCTGATAAAAAAATTATTACCCATGGGAGGGACAAAGAATGATCACGGCGGCTGACCTTCACGGCATCATGGCGATGATGCCGGCCTTTACCACTGATGATGGTAGCGATATCAGGGCGAAGGAGACCATCGATGTCGATCGGCTCCGCGATGGTGTGGATCGCATTATCAAGGACGGCGCTGACGGTATCGCGACGACCGGCAGCTTCGGCGAGTTTTCCAATTTACTGCCGGCGGAATTCGAGACCCTGGTGCATTCCACGGTCGAGGTGGTGAATAAGAGGGTGCCGGTGATCATCGGCTGCACCAGCCTCCATACCCGCGAAGCGATTCAAAAAATGGAATTTATTCGGGATGCCGGCGCCGACGGGGTGATTGTTGGAGTGCCTTATTATTTTCCATCGACGATCGCGAACGCAGTGAGGTTTTATCGCGACGTCGCAGAGATGTTTCCCACCCTCGGCATTTTGATCTATCACAACCCGACGCTCCATCACGTGACCCTGCCGGTCGAGGCATTCACGGAGATCACCAAGAGCCCCAATGTCATAGGGATGAAAGATAGCCACCGCTATCCACCCGCTTTCATGCAGCTGATGAAGATCGTTCGTGGCAAGATGAGCATCTTCGTTCATCAGGCCCAATATTATCCCTATGCGGAGCTGGGGGCGGCCGGGTTCTGGTCGATCGATGCCTGGATGGGGCTGGAGCCGCTGGTGTATCTGAGGGATGCGGTCGATAACGGCAATATTGCCGCCGCCAAGGAAGTGATCGCCGACACCATGACTAAGCGGGGGGATTCGACGTCCTTGCCGTGGCGTGAGCCCGGCCACAAAATTGCGGTTCGTTTCGCCGGATATTGTGATCCGGGACCCTTACGCCCGCCGTTCTTGGAAATCCCCCAGGATGTGTTGGAACGTCAAAAGGCTCGGGCGGCACATTGGCGCGGCCTCTGTGAGAAATATGGTTCAGCCCGGAAAGCCATGTAGCTGAAGATCTGAAACTGAAAGGGAATTGCCATGGCCTCCACTGTAATCCCGTCTTCGGCGTTGAAGGAACTTGAGGGCAAACTCATTGAGCTCGCCAATGCGCAGCATGAGTCGGAAGCCTATCAATCTTTGTTCTCTGCCCCCCTGACCCTGCCGAGAATCCGTGTGCATCACCTTCAGAAGGCGATATGGGTGCTCAATCGGCGGGATTGCTGGGCCTACGCCCAGGCGAAAGCGCCCTTCGGGGTCAAGCAGTTGATATGGCAGCATGAAGCAGAAGAACTGGGCGGTGACCTAGCGCGGGGATTGGAAAATCACTACGCGCTCAACATTCGCCAAGGCGAAGCTGTCGGCTTGACGGCACGTGACTTCGCCAATGTGCGGCCAACCGATACTTTGTTCACGTGCATGTGTGCCTGGACGTCGCTCGCCAAGGATTCGTCCTGGCTGAAATCTTTAGCAAGTTGTGCGGCGCTGGAACTTACAAATTCCGAAGAAATTCTCCGCGGCAAGAGCGCATCACGCCGCATGGCGGAGAAGGTCCGCGACGAGTTGGGTATTAAAATCGGCAAGCAGCAATCCTATCAGGAGCATATGGTCGCAGATATCGAGCACGCGAATATTCTCATGAAGGTGGCACGAGACCATGCCGATAGCGCCGAAGCCCGCGCGCAAATACTTGAAGGGGTGGAGGAAAGCTGGGCCATTGACCGTGTATTTCGATGCCATTTGGGCGCCTTGATGCTTTCCATTAGTGAATGAGCCTGGAACAAAAAAGAAAATAAGGGGAGACCAAAATGATTCTAAGTCTCGAAGATACTAAGGCGACAAAGGAAGCTGAATTTCTCCGTGATCCTTATCTCGAATGGACAGCCGGGGAAGGGGTCCCGGTGATCGAAGATTTCGGGATAGATATTCTGAATGCGCCGACGAAACCCTGGGCGCGGTTTGGTGTTGACGGTGCCATCGCTCACCTGAAAGGGCGTGGGGATTTCGTCTCGGTGTTTATTCTCGACTTGCCGCCCGGTGGGGAGATCGCGCCACAATGCCATCTTTTCGAGGAAGTGATCTATGTGCTCGATGGGCATGGCAGCACGACCATTGAGACCGGTGACGGGGGCAAACATAGTTTTGAATGGGGTCCGAAAAGCCTTTTCGCCTTGCCCCTAAATGCCCGTTATCAACATTTCAACGGATCGGGTTCCCAGCGGGCCCGTCTTGCCAGCACCAACAACATGTGTGTGATGATGAAGCTGTTCCGCAATGCGGATTTTCTCTTCTCCAACGATTACGCCTTCAGCGACCGGGTGGTATCTGCCGACTACCTGACGGGTGGTGGCGAGTTTATTCCAGCCCCGCGTGGCCGCCTCATGTGGGAGACCAATTTTGTGCCCGATCTGGGGGCGGTTGAACTTCTCGATAATCCTAAGCGGGGCAAGGGCAGCGCCACCCTGCAATTCATCCTCGGCGAGGGGATGATGCATGCCCATGAATCTTTAATGCCCGTTGGAACCTATAAGAAGGCCCATAGGCATGGTCCCGATTACCATGTGCTGGTCGTGGATGGCGCCGGATTTTCGCTGTTTTGGCACGAAGGTGATGCGGATTTTGTCAGGGTCGACTGGGGGGACGGATGGATGTTCGCCCCGCCGGATCAGATGTATCACCAGCACTTTAATACGGGGCCCGAACCCGCGCGCTACATGGCCACGGCCATTGGCAACAGCCGCTATCCTTTCACCGAACGCAATCAACAAAATAAGCTCGGCGTTGACGTCAGCGTCAAGGATGGCGGCGGTCAAATCGAGTTTGAGGATCAAGATCCCCGCATTCACGCCATGTTCCTTGATGCCCTGAAGGCCACAAGCGTGACCTGCCGGATGCCTGAATTCCAGGCTTAAACGGCAGGTGAGGGATTGGCGTTGTGACTTAAATGTCCGTTGAGAACTTTATTCTTTTTGAGCTGTTAATAACGCGGCAAAGCGCAGGATTTTGTAGCCATCCGCGGTCTTAAACTGGGCGGCAAAGTCCAGCATGGCTTGGTCGATTTTCTCCCGTGCTTCGGGAGTTTGCGGCCCCAGCAGCATCGATGAGCGGCTGCCGCTATTGGCCGAATCGAGAATTTCCTGATCGGTCTTGGGCTGCCATATCATGGTCACTGCGGAAGTAGTGATCTTGGTAAAGCCGCCCTGTTTCAGAAGGGGCTCATACTCGTGGGGCTCGTGTAAGCCGATTTCCTCTTTGACGAGGGGCATGGCCAGATTCATGTTGCCATGAGCCCGTACTGCCGAGTGCACCATCTGTTTGTTGTAATCTTTTCCAATCTCCGCCCGTAGAGAGAAACCATAACGGCCGCCGGGCGATTGCACACGATAGGCCTCGGCAATGGCGCGCGCGGGGTTTGCCATTTGCGCCATACCGAAATTAGAAATCACCACATCGAAATTTTCATCTGGGAAAGGTAAATTCTGACCGTCGCCTTCAATGAAGGTCGCATTTGGAAAGCTCTGGGACGCCAACGCCACCATGGCGCCACTGATATCCAGGCCGGTCGCTATGGCGCCGCGCAGGGCAGCCTCACCAGCGCCATAACCCGGCCCGGTGGCCATGTCGAGAATGCGTTGATCACAGCCTGCGCCATGGACATCGATACCGACAGCATCTAGCAGCGGCCTCACGGCCTGGATTGAGATATTCCCCTTAAATTTTTTATAGGATTTCGCCCTGGCATTCCAACCGGCCTTTACGGAAGGGGAAGCTTGGGGCTTCGGGATTATTCATAGCTGGTTCCTATGGCGGTCGCCTGGCCGCTGCCGGCTAGCGCGGGGACTGGTAGCTTATTAAGCTGGGGCCCCTTGCACAAGCCAGCCAGCTGTCCCTGATCGAGGTGGTATGCCTCGGGCAAGCAGCTTAGATGAATTGATGAAGGTGGGTGCCGTGGGATGTGCGGTGACGGACACGCCTGCTTTCTATAAATTTGAGGTGCGGACATCAACGACCGCGACGCCTCCGTCTTCCACCACCTTAACGGCGCGCTTGAAAACATCGGCCAAATCATCCGGTTCCGTGATGGGGCCTTCGACATAGGCGCCATATCCTTCTGAGACTTTGGCAATATCGACATCCGGTTCACGAGTCGTTGTCCCGATATAGGCATTTTCCGGCGGGCGGCCCCTATTCTTGGCGATATTGAACTGGTGTTCCTCGTCATTGAACCAGGACGTGTTGTTGTTAACCACCATCAGTAAGGGCACCTTGTAGTGGACAGCGGTCCATATGGCGCCGGTGGCCATTAAGAAGTCGCCATCGCCAATGATGCCGACCGGGAAGCGTCCGTCGTCGAGGCAGGCAAAGGCCGCGCCCACGGACGCCCCTGTTCCATGACCGAGGCCACCGCCGGATGAGTGACCGGCATATTGGCCCGCGCCATCAAATTCCCAAATGCCCTCAGGCCAGGAGCGATGATTGCGCAATGTCAGGAACCAGGGCTTATGACGAACCGCGCTCCAGAGTTCACCAACCATGCGGGCCGGCGATATGGGGTTGTCATCCCAGCGCGCCTTGCGCCGCTTCTCCTGCACCTTGACCAAGGCCGCCTTTTCGCGGGCAATCGCCTTGGCACGCCGGGCAAAGCGGGTGGCAAGGGCAGGCTGGGCCTTGATGCGTTTTTTAATCGCATCGACGATCTGTTGCAGTCCGATCATGGGGTCAGCCATTACCTGCAACGCCGTATTGGCGATCGGGCCACCGATCCGGACCCAACGCCGGTTGGCGCTTTCATTCAGCGAGAGATCAATGATTTGCTGACTGGCTGATTTAAGTTTTTTATAGGTGTTGCTGCGAGCGCCCGAATAGCCGCCCACGGTCCAATGGACATCGGCACAATCGATGGCGAGCACAACATCAGCATTGGTCAGCGCCTCACGTGAACCCGTCAGGTTTTGCGGATGCCGCGTGGCCATTGAGACAAACGTGCGATCCTCGGAATAAGCCGCGCCCAGTAGCTCTACTAAGTTACGGAGAGGTTTCGTCGCGGCAGGCAGGTAGCCAATGCGCCCGCCCACAATGATCGGGGAGCGTGCCTTGATCAGCATGTCGGCGACGCGGTCGATAACCTCCGCACTGGCAGCTGGTGGGGTCGGGGGTTGGAAACAGGCCTGATTGACATCGGGGAGCGCCATCGGCCCTTCAATGGCCTGCTCCTGCAATCCTGAATCAAGGGCAATGTATACCGGGCCCTTGGGACTGGTGTTGGCGATCTTATAGCCGCGCAATACGGAATCGATGACGCCTTCTACCGTCGTCGCTTCATCATCCCATTTGACGTAAGGGCGAACGGCTTCGCCTTGGGTGTTGGCGGAATGGAGATAATCCACCGGCCCGCGCAGGTTAATGTCGGATGGCCCCGATCCGCCCAGGATGACGACGGGCATGCCCGAGCAATAGATGTTGAAAATGCCCATGGTACCATGCAGCAACCCGACAAGATTATGAAGGATGCAAAGTGCCGGGCGACCGGACGCCGTCGCATAACCCTGGGCCATGGCCGTCACGACGTCTTCATGCAATCCGAGAATAACTTTGGGTTTTACGTTGCCGTGATAATTGACAATTGAGTCCTGAAGACTTCGATAGCTCGACCCCGGGTTAAGAAAGGCATAATCGAAGCCAAATCCGTCCAGGAGATCCACAACGGCGTCGGAACCGAATTCGGGCTTGTTATGCTTGCGTGTTTTGACCGGCGCCTCGACACTCAATACGGTTTTTTTGCCTGATATTTTACCTTTTGTCGTCGTGGGTTTGCGGGGCTCAGTCTTTTTTGCGGCGGCCATGGTTCTATCCTCCCGAAAGCTTTTATCTAATGGGCTGCGATGGTGCCCTTACGTCAAGGAACCGGCCGCTTGGGCCGGTTCCTTTTTATCCGAAATAAACTGGATTATTGTTTTTTCTTGCTGCGCTTCTTTTTGCGACCCTTTTTCTTGCGGCCCTTGCCCACGGGGGAGGTCCAGTAGCCGTTCCACATAGTCAGCATCCTTTTGTGCATTTCGCTGCCAAGGATTGCATCGTCTCGGACTGACAGCTTTTTGCCTTTGATGGAATCGAAGATCGATACGAAACGTGGCTGTTGAAGCGCTTTGTGCACCGGTATCACATAAGAGTCGTAATATTGAAGGAGCTGTCCTTCGCGGCTCAATATCCAATTGATGAACAGTCGTGCGCCGTTCTTGTGGGGTGATTTATCCAGCATCACGATCTGCGACAAGGTAATCGGTACCGGCGCTGGGCAGTGATAGGCCACGGGCGCGCCTCTATCGATGTATCGCTGAACTTGCCATTCGGGGGCGGGAATATTGGCGTAAAGCTCGCCGGCCACAGTCAGGGCCGTGGCCGCGCTCATGCCTTCCTTACGTTGCTGCGGCTTCACGTCTAGGAACAGGCGGCGGGTGAAGTCCTCGCCCCATTTCTCCCCGAGCTGGCTCCACAAGCCAAGAAGCCAGGAGTTGGGGTGGTTGGAAACCGCGAGCCTGCTGTCACGCCAGCGTGGATTAGTCAGCAGGTCATCCCAGGTTTGGGGCAAGTCGGCTTTTTTCACCTGCGTCGGGTTATAGCCCATGCAACGGTAAGACAGTTTGTGGCTGACCCAGGTTCCATCGTGGGAGACGTAGCTGCTCGGCACATTTTTGATTCCCGGCAGTTCGCGCAGGTCGGCCAAAGCCTTCATCTTATCGAATTGCAAGAAAGCATCAGCGATGCTGGTTAGCACGTCGGCAATAACCCGGCCTTCACGGAGCGCGATAATGACTTTTAACCCACGGCCCGATGTGCCGGTCCGGTGGTAATTCAGTTTTACGAAGGGGTAGCGTTCACGGAAGGGCGCCGCCATGACGCGGAATTGTTTGTTTGGCCAAGTGCCGAGGATGACGACTTCTTT
>JBLHLO010000021.1:0-13979 GCA_047621105.1 Alphaproteobacteria bacterium | reverse complement strand
AACCGGATCGTCCGGCAAACGAAAACCGCCGCTGAATTTCAGCGGCGGTTTTTTTATTCGTACTCAGCGTTGCGGTTAGCCGAGCGTGGGATCGAGGATAACTTTGCCCGGTACTGCACCCTGTTCGATCAGCCGATGGGCATCTTGTATCTGACTTAAGGGAAAGACCTTCTCAATATTGACCTTGATCTTGCCTTCGCCGGCTGCTTTCAGCGCATCACGGACATTCTCCATTGTCGAACCGGCGCTGCCCATGATGGTGATTTTCTGATCATAGAGTTTGAAGCAGTCAAGCGGCACTACAGGCCCGCCGTGCGCGCCGGCCGTGACCAACCGGCCGCCATGGGCAATCGCGGCAAAGGCCTTGGGAAAGGTTTCGGGGTTGCCAATATTGTCATAGACTAGATCGACCCCATGGCCGCCGGTGATGCGCATGATCTCGTCAGTCAGGTCCTGTTCGCTGTAATTAATGACATGGTCGGCACCGAGGTCCTTGCCGATTTGCGCCCGATCCGCCGATCCAGCTGCTCCGATGACCTTGGTGCCGGCCATTTTGGCGATCTGCACGCCGACCGATCCAAGCCCGCCCGAGCACCCCATTACTAGAACCCATTCATCCTTCTGCAGCTTACCCATGGTGAACATGAGGTGGAAAGCAGTCGGACAATGGCGGACGACGACTGACGCCTCGTGATAATCGAGATTGACTGAAATCGGCAGGCACATGCTGGCATGCACCTTGACCAGTTCCGCGTCGCCGCCCCAACGGTTGACGCCCAGCATCCCCGTTTCACCGGGGCCATTACGTGAAAGTGCCGAGATGCGCGAACCAATAGACGGCATTTCCAGGCCCTCTACGGGTTTGCCTTGGGCAACGACTTCGCCCGACGGATCGACGCCGAGCACCAGCGGCAGGTTTGGTTTGCGCTGCATTTGGGTGCCCGCGCGCACACCGCAATTTAGCACCCTGTTTACCGTGGTCGCGTGGACCTTAATGACAACCTGTCCCGGCCCCGGTACGGGGTCGGGCAGGTCCTCATATTTTAAAACATCGGGGGGACCGTACTCGTAAAAAATTGCTGCTTTCATTGGGCTTTTATTTCGCCTTAACGAAGCTTGTTTTCAGCGTGCCGAGTTCGCCAATGGTGGTGATGATTTTATCATTGGCCTTGAGATAGAGGCCGCGTCCTTTGCCGACGCCCGCAGGTGTGCCGGTGGTGATGACGTCGCCGGGGGCGAGAGTCAGATGCTGGCTTAGGTATGAGATTTGTTCCTCAATTTTGTACCACATTTCACCGGAATTGCCGTCCTGCATCTGATCACCGTTGAGCCAAAGCTTGATCGACTGATCGTAGATGTCCTTGACGTATTCTTTGGGCGTGATCCAGGGACCCATCGGCGTTGAACCGTCAAAGTTTTTGCGCCGAAAGCGATCGCGGCGGAAGGCTTCATCCTGGGGCGTCTTTGCTTCGGCAGCGCTGGGGCCACGGATAGACATATCGTTGAGGATGGTGAAGCCGGCGACATATTTGAAGGCGTCTTTCTTGCTGACCCAGAAGGCGGGTTTGCCGATCACCACGGCGACTTCAGATTCCCAGTCGATGGCGGTGGAGGTGCGGGGCAGATGAATTTTGGCACCTTCGCCAACCACTACCTGGCGGGGTGTCTTAAGGAAGAACACCGGTGCATTGATCTTCTTGTCGGGCATCTTGCCGAGATTGCCCATTTCCTTGCGGTGCGCCACGTAATTGGAGGCAATACAAAAGATGTTGCCGGGATACATCAGCGGCGGCAGCAGCGATGTGCGCGAACGTGGCTTGCAGGCAGCCTTGTGCTTGCCGGCGGCGACTTCGCCCGCGACCTTCTTGAGCCAGCGATTGGCGGTCGACCATTTTTCCAGGAGTGTGAGGGTCGAGGTGGTATCCACCGGCGCCTTCTTGATCTTGGCGAGATTGACGATCTGATTATCGACCAAGATACCTGGCGTAGGTTTGCCCTTGTCGCCTTTGAAGGTTAGTAAGCGATATTGTGTGGCCATTGATATGTTCCCCCTTTGAATAGTGTATTGTGTTTGTTCGGTTTGAAGACTTAATCCCAGGGCCCGAGAAACGGCTCCCCCATATAGCTATCTGAAAAGGCTGGAACGGTTTCCGGCCAATCGCCCTGCACGAGTTTGCGGCGCTCTGAGGCCGGGCGTGGCTTTTCATTCCAACCCACTTGCTCCATGTAATAGTAAAGTTGCACCGAATGTCCATCAGGATCTCGTGCAAAAAAGTTGTAGTCGACGCCTGGAAATAATTCTTGGGGTAGTTCGGTGATGGTGCAGCCCGCTGTTTTGAGAAAATCTTTCGCCTCTCGCAATTGGCGGTAATTGGCGACCTGCATGCCGATCGAAAAATTGGTGGTATGGGGCGACAGTCCGAGTTCCGCGCGTAAGGCAAGCGGATAGAGCGCGACCGCATGGTGTTCGGTATTGGCGCGTAGGAATTCACATACATGCCCCTTGTAAGTCACGGTTTCCGTCGGTGTGAACCCGAGCATATCCACATAAAATTTCTTGGCAGCGGCGACACCTTTCATGAACAGGCGGAGCGGGCCCATACGGACGATCTTGAAGGGGCGGGGCAGGAGGATGCCATCCACGTCATATTTGGCCTCTGGCCTATCGGTCTGACGGTAGCCGCCGGTCAGGTCGATGCCGCGCTCAAGCGTGTCCTGGACTTCTTGGTATTCGGAGATTTGCGGCAGTTCCGGTGCTTCGTGGAAAATTCGGTCATGCATCGCCTTGGGTTTGGAATGGCCTTCCCAGCCGATTTGTTCGATACCGTAATAAAGCTCATTCACGTTGCCGTCGGGATCGGCGAGATAGGTATGCCAGTTGGATCCCGGCATGTCGCGGCCCGACCGCACGAGCGGGACTTGCTGGGCACCGAACCATTTAATGGCGTCGGAAATCTGGGCGAGGCTGCCGCATTGCCAAGTGATTTGATTGGTGGTGATCCCTTCCGGCCAGCGTGCCTTGCCATCGCGCACTTCGCGGGCCGAGCGGTTGAACAGGACCAGCGCATGGTGGTCGGAACCGTAGCGGGTGAACACGCCGATTGGGGGGCCTTTGACCTCGGCCAATTGCTCAGGCGACATACGGGGCGAAAAATCGAGTGTGTCGGAAATCACAAAACCGAGGAGATCGGTATAGAAGCGGATACCATCTTCGATATTGTAGAGGTTGAATCCGAAATGGCCGAGGCGCGAGATGTGAAACGGGCGTTCTAAAGCAATACCCTCGACCGCAAATTTGCCGTCATCGGTTGGTTGTGCATAGAAATCGTCGAACGCGGTTTCGTTCATATCCCCCTCATTCTGCAGCGCTTGCATAAAGGCCTACTCAGGCCAATTTCCTAAGGATTGCGGGCGCTGGAATACGCCTTGGTATTGCGCCAAACTCTATCTCTGTCAACAGGCACTCAAGCTTTTCCTATCATAGCAGAAGAGCGCCAAAAGAAAGGGAGATAAGGATATGTCTGAGCCATAGGGAGCGGCAGTCGGGCGTGCACCCAGGCCGCAGTATTATGTGTGTTGGATGAGCAATGTCGAACCGGCGCCCAAGACCGATAAATCTGTGGACGATATCTGCCAGGAGCATTTTGCTTATCTCACCGATCTGGAGGCGCGCGGCATCCTTTTGGCGGCGGGGCCATTCATGGATGGCGATGGCACAAGGCACGGGGCGGGGATGATGATCTCGCGCGCGGGTTCGATCCAAGACGCCGATGAGATCGCCGCCCAGGAACCCTACCGCAAATACGGATTGCGCACCCATAAGCCGATGCCTTGGCAATGGGCGGAAGGGGCAATTACCCAGACTATACCGATGAAAGCCCGAAGTTTTGAGGTGAAATAGAGCAGTGGGGATTTGTGGGCTTGTCCGGTTTTCGTTCAGGTCTTGTCGTAAGACATGTTGAGGGCGCGTTTGTCGGCCTCGTCCTCATTGGGAATCAACCCATGGCCGAGTGTCAAACGATTCATCATGGCAAATCGCGCAGCAACGCAGATCGCCTGATGGAGTGATTGCTCGTTCCAGCCCGCCGCAAAAACGGCATCGGCATCGGCCTGGGTTAAAAGCGCGGGCCTCAGGGTAAGCTTTTTAACAAAGCGTAGGATGGGTTTTAGTTCATCGCGCACTGATGACGAATCAACATCATCGGCAAATTCATCAAACCATTGGCGTTCGGCCCCCAGCTTAACGGCGGCACGGGAATGGCCGGCAAAACAATAATCCGAATTATTAAGCTGGCTGACATAGGCTGCGATGGTTTCTTTGTCAGCAGGGGTTAGTTTGTCCTCGCCGCGCATGAATGAGCGTGAAAAAAGGGTCAGCGCTTCGTGGGCCTTGGGATTGAAAACGGCCCATAGTTTGCGGACCCCAGCATCGGCGGGTAGTGACTTAAAAAACGGCATTTCTGGCCTCCCGGGCTTTGATGGTACGATCGCCAATATACAGGATATTGGATATTCAGGGCGATTGAGTGAAGGATTCTCATTGAAAGCTTGCGGACTTATTGCTAATTCGCGAGAATTAGAGCAATGAGCCGCTTAGATTGATGAGCGTCTAGCTGGCTGACGATTTTCCATTCAATGGTCACGAATAGGGAGCATACAATGATCAGACAATCCATTTTAATGGGGGCTGGCGCCTTGCTGGTTTCAGGACTGGTTTCCGGCGGTGCCTCCGATGCTGCCGCGCAAAGTGCGGCAAAATTTTATAAGGGTCGCAGCGTCGACGTCATTGTCGGTTACAACCCTGGCGGCGGCTACGATGCCTATATGCGGTTGCTGGGCCGTCATATTGGCCGCCATATTCCCGGAAAGCCGAATGTCATTGCGAAGAATAAGCCGGGTGCAGGTAGTCTCAAGGCGGCGAATTTTCTTTATAACGTTGCCAAGAAGGATGGTTCAATTTTTGGGATGTTCGCTGGTGGTGTCGCTGTCGACGCACTGATCGGCGGTCGAAAGACGAAATTTGATCCCCGCAAATTTAATTGGTTGGGCAGTATGACCGAATCCTCCAGCGCTTGTTGGGCTTGGCACACGAGCGGCTTTAAAAACCTCAAAGACGTCATGAAGAAGGAGCTTGTCATTGGGGCCACTTCGGGCGGTTCATCTACTTTTGCGTGGCCAACGACCATGAACGCTTTCCTTGGCACCAAGTTTAAGGTGATTCCGGGCTACCGTGGCACCAGCGGTATTACGCTGGCGATTGAACGGGGGGAACTTAAAGGCGTTTGCGGCTATTTTATTTCCTCGATTCGCAACAGAAAGCCTCAATGGTTGCGTGACAAGAAAGTCGTGATGTTAGTCCAGGAAGCGAATACCCGGCATGCGGACTATCCCAACGTGCCGACGGTGTTTGAATACGCCAAGGATGAAAAGACCAAGCAGGCTTTCAAGCTGGTATTTGGTTGGCAGGTCATGGGGCGGCCCTTCACCCTGCCACCGGGGGTGCCGGCTGACCGTGTTAAGGCCATGCGGGGTGCTTTTGTGGCGACGATGAAGGATGGCAAGTTCCTGGCAGATGCCAAGAAAAGCCGTTTGCTGATAGCCCCGCGCACACCTAAGCAAATCTATGCTTATTTGGATGAAGCCTGGGCGACGCCTAAGTCTGTTGTTCGCTCAGTCTACTTAGCCCTTGGTCGCGACAAGGCGAAGAAGAAGAAAAAATAAATGGGGCGAAAGTCCAAATGACAAAGGGCGGCTTTATAGCCGCCCTTTTTTTATGTGTGGTTCATGCGGGGACCGGCTGCTCGCCTTGGGTGGCGAATCGGCGCAGCAGTCGCCGTTCATTAGGATCAAAATCGGTGCGGGCATGAACAGTCGTACGATTGTCCCAGACCAGCAAATCACCCGGCCACCATTTGTGGGCATAGACGAATTCGGGCCGTTCCATGTGGTCGAGCAGGCGTGCGAGCAAGCTTTCCGATTGCGCGGGATCGAGCCCTTCAATGGCAAAGCTCATCAGGCGGCTCAGGAAGAGGGATTTGCGCTGCGTCTCCGGGATAACGCGGACGGCGGGATGGCTGAAGCTTTTATGGGGAGTATTGTTGGCGCGCAGCGTCGTGCCGTGGAGGAATCCCTGAAGCGCATTTCGCCCCATAAGCAGCGCCTTGGTCTCGGCGTCCAAGGCATCATAGGCGGCAGTGCCAGAGGCAAAGAGGGTGTCGCCGCCTGTTTTGGGAACTTCAATGGCGTAGAGCAGGGTCGCCCGTGAAGGCGTTTCCATATAGGACATATCGGAATGAAAATGCATTTCGCCGTCAGGCAGGGAGCCGATGGGCTTGCCATTTTCACGGATGTTGGACACCAGCATGGTATAGCCGTCATAAGCATCGGCTTTTTCATGTTGGGATTCGGGGCGCATTTCGCGGGGTCGGGGCCGTTCAATCAGCTCACCAAAATGACGCGCAAAGCGTACCTGGGCATGCTCATCAATATCTTGATCTCGGATGACAATGACCCCGTGATCGAGCCAGGCCTGAAGGATGCCCTCGATCGTCTCAGGGGGGAGAGTCTCCGTTAGGTCAATGCCGCTGATTTCAGCGCCAATGGCAGGAGTGAGTGGGGTGACGATCAGGGACATATGACGGGTCTCAAAATGGGCGGTTGCCCTTGATGGTAAGGCGTTTCATCAACCGTGTCTCGTCTGGCGGGAAATCACGCCGGGCATGGGCCAGGCAGCGGTTGTCCCAGAGCAGCACATCGCCCTTGCGCCATTTATGTTCATACATGAATGCGGGATTCTCCAGGTGGGCATATAGAAAATCAAGAATTTCCCGGCTCTCATCCCCATCCATGCCGGTAATTTCCTGTGTCATCAGCCGGTTGACGTAAAGTGCCTTGCGCTGGGTGACCGGGTGGGTGCGGACCACGGGATGCACACAATGGGCGACTTCATCCCAATTGGTTTTGCGTTCTTCGTTTTGTTCGGCACGGGTGCTGTCATAGGTGAAGGCATGGAGAGCTTTTAAACCCTCAATCCGTTCCTTCATATGGCCGGGCAGGGTTTCATAGGCATTGTACATATTGACGAAGGCGGTTTCGCCGCCGTGTGCCGTTGGCGTCAGGCAATACAGCATGGTTGCGGCCAACGGTTCTTCGACATAGATGCCGTCGGAATGAAACTCGATATCGCCTTCGGCGAGTGATCCGATGTATTCACCGTTTTCCTTGAGGTTGGTGACCAGCATCAAATAGGGATTGCGCTCTTCATTAGGTGTGACCTTATCGGCGAAGCGCGACCACGGCGCGAGTGTCCCAAAACAAGCGCCGAAGGCGACTTGCTGGTCTTCGGTTATTTCCTGTCCCGGCAGGCAGATGAGCCCATGGCGGTGCCACGCCGCCTCGATCTCTTTGAAGTCGCTATCGGTGATTCCATTGGCGATATCAATCCCCCTGATTTCAACACCTAGGGCGGCGGATAAAGGATGGAAGGTAAGGTGCCCATTAAGAGGGTGCATGAGGGGACTCCACGAGTTTTCGGTCCATCATTCTAGGGCAGGCCTTTCACGGGTGCCATCCTGTGTTTAATGCGAGGCATGAAAAAAGCCCACACGCTTGGCATGTGGGCTATGGGATCATTTATGCATTTTGTCAGTCGTCTTTAGGAGCACTCGATCCACGGGCTAGGAAGGCAGGCATATGATCACCGAAGGCGACTGTTTTCTCACTGCTGCCACTGTCGCTTGATTCCTTGCGCGGTGAGATGGGTTTGCGGCGTGTCCGGGCTTGTCTTGGCTTTTTGGCTGGGGCCGGGTCGTGACTTTCTTTGGCCGTATTGTTGGCCTGTATGGGGGCTTCTTGATCTTCTTGGGTAGAAGGCTTTTGGTCATCCACGGGAGGCGCTACTTCAGCGGAAGCGGCCGGGGGGCGTTTTTGCCCACGTCCAGTTCGGCTGCGTCCGCTTGGTGCGGGGCGTCCTCGGCCTCGTCCGCGCGTTGGGCGTTCAGCACTATTGGCATCTGATGATGAGGCATTGATACCATCAATTTCAGCAACGGTGATGTTCTTGCCCAAGAGATGCTGGATGGCGGAGACGTATTTGCTGTCATCGGGGGTTGCCAGGCTGAAAGCGCGGCCACCGGCGCCCGCACGGCCGGTGCGGCCGATACGGTGAATATAGTCTTCGGCATGGAATGGCACGTCGTAATTAAAGACATGACTCATGCCCTGAATATCGATGCCGCGGCCAGCAACATCGGTAGCGACCAGATAAGTGATCTTGCCTGCTTTAAAGGATTCCAAGGTTTCCGTACGCATGGACTGAACCATATCGCCATGCAGCCCGGCCGCGGAGAACCCGTGCGTTTTTAGGGATTTGGCAAGAACATCCACGTCGCGCTTACGGTTGCAAAAGATCAGCGCATTCTTAACCTCTTCAGAAGCGATAATATTGCGCAATGCCTCACGTTTTTCGAAATCCTTGCCCGCACAATAGACCAGGAAATGTTCCACGGTTTCCGCTGGTGACGAGGTGCGTGAGACCGTGATTTCCTTTGGATTCATCAGGAACTGATCGGCAAGACGCTTCACTTCCGGTGGGAACGTGGCGGAAAAGAATAGGGTCTGACGGAGGCGCGGCAAGAAAGAAGCAATTCGTTCGACATCGGGAATGAATCCCATGTCGAGCATGCGGTCGGCTTCGTCGATCACCAGGATTTTAGCGTCGGTGAGTAGGATGCGCCCGCGTTCAAAATGATCAATCAGGCGCCCCGGCGTGGCGATCAACACGTCAACGCCACGGTCGAGTTTTTCAACTTGGGGGCCAAAAGATTCGCCGCCAATCAGGAGCGCCATGGTCAGCTTGTTGTACTTACCGTAGATCTCAAAATTTTCGGCGATTTGGGCGGCTAATTCGCGTGTTGGTGTCAGGATCAGTGATCGTGGCATACGCGCACGGGCTCGGCCCTGGGCCAAGATGTCGATCATTGGTAATGTGAAGGAGGCGGTCTTTCCGGTTCCCGTCTGGGCGCAGCCGAGAATATCCCGTCCCATGAGAATATATGGGATGGCTTGTGCCTGGATCGGTGTCGGATTCTTGTAACCGGCGTCGGCGACGGCCTTAAGCACATCGCCTGACAGCCCTAGATCGTCAAAGACGACGGTGTCGCTATCGGTTTCGGACAAAGAGATATATCAATCTTTCTGGAATTGGGGTTACCCCCCATATGGGGGCGGCGCCACCATAGTCAATCGGAAGGCAAGTGGGAAGCCCGAAGGTTGGCTCAGGATCAGGCCAGACATTACTGGCGGCCAGTTCCGACTTTTCCTGGATTTTTGTCGCTTTTTCAAGGAATTGAGACTTTCCCCCGAGGCATCAGGCAGTCTTAGGGCTCTAATTAATGATCAGCGTGGGCCGTCTATTTTTGTTGCGCAGCCAATTTCCTATGTCCTGAGGGAACAGTTCTTGGGTGGCTTCTGCGATCAATTTGGTGAAATTGGGGTCCCCCAGTTTGGTTTCTTTGGTCCAGGCCATGACGTAGGAATCGGTGCGGTCGCCCCAACACCAAGCGGCTTGTAGCACTGTTTGGCCTTTGACAATTCTGGGCTCTCGTTTGCCCGCGCTGCACAGGTAATGGCTCGGCTCAATATTAAAGGCCATGATGACACGCAGATTTTTTTCGGCGCTGGGCCCTGGAGTGAGGGTGAAATGGGTCGGCGCCCCTGGATGATTGCCATACATGGCTTTGGTCACGACTTTGGCAAATGCGGATTGGGTGAGGCCGAAATGATCACCGATCACATCCACACGGGTATCGCGCTTGGCGTGATAGAGGGAAAAATTACTGAAGCTATAGGCGGTATGAAAATCCGACTGGGATCGTATGGCATTGGGCGCGCAGGCACTCAGTACGGCCGCAAGGGCTATAACGAAGATGGCGCGTGCAGATTTCATAACGGTTCTATCTAATGGGAGAAAGCCCGGCACCGCGCCGGAAAAATGCCAGCGCGGCTTGAAGAGATATTCTTTAAGACGCAAGCTACGTAACACACACCCTCATGGAAGGTTGTCGCCGCTGTCATCCACGCGCGGATTGTCATCTTTAATCGGCCCAAAAAGATCTTGGGTGGTTTCCGAGATCAGATTGGAGAAAGCCGGTTCGCCTGGTTTTGTCGCCGGGGCCATTGCCAGGACATAGGATTGTGTTTGGTCACCCCAACACCATGCCCCTTGTAGCACGGTCTTGCCGGGGACTGATTTAGACACAAGCTTACCACCGGTTTCACATAGATAGCGGTCTTGCTCGACGTTGAAGGCCATAATGACATGGAGGTTCTTTTCAGCACTCGGTCCTGGATTGGTGGTGAAATTCGTGCGTTGGCCATCGTGATTGCCGTACATGGCTTTGGTCACAGCAGTGGCAAAGTTCCCCGAATCAGTACCAAGGGTGTCACCCGCTACACTGACACGGGTATCGCGGTTCCCGTGATAGAGGCTGAAGTTTAAGGGATTATAGGAATCGCGATAATCTGTATCTGTCACCATGGTCTTATTGGCGCAGGCGCCGGTGAGAGCAATGGCGAGACTCGCCGCAATGGCAGGAGACGTAAAACGTTTCATGGCACACCTCATAGGCGTTGGAACGTTGAATAGTAAAATACGATTGTATGCCGGTTTGGTATTCACCCGTGCATCACCTACTAGTGCATCACGTAAATGTGACGGTTTTGAGGCATTCCGTAGCGGGGCCTTACTTAGGGCTCAGATATCCAGTTCGGCGGCCTCACGGGCGTGTTCTTGGATGAATTTAAGGCGCAGTTCCGGCTTTCTCCCCATTAGGCTTTCCACGCGGTTTTGGGTTTCCTTCTGGGTCCCCTTGGGAATAACCACCCGGAGCAGCGTCCGGCGGGTCGGATCCATGGTGGTTTCTTTCAACTGGGCAGGGGGCATTTCGCCAAGCCCTTTGAAGCGGCTGATATCGACCTTGCCTCGACCCGAAAAACTAGATTTCATCAGCGCGTCCTTATGGGCGTCGTCGCGAGCGTACTCACTGTGCCCGCCCTGGGTCAGCCGATAGAGCGGTGGCACTGCGAGGTACAATCGGCCTCCCTCAATCAGGTCGAGCATCTCACGGTAGAAAAAGGTAATCAGCAAGGAGGCAATATGGGCGCCGTCCACATCGGCATCAGTCATGATGATGACGCGTTCGTAACGTAGCTTGCTAAGGTCTAAGCGCGCGTTGGTCCCGCATCCGAGCGCTTGGATCAGATCGGTAATTTCTTGATTGGCATGCATCTTCTCATTTGTAGCGGTGGCAACGTTGAGGATTTTACCACGTAGAGGTAACACCGCTTGGGTGCGCCGGTTACGTGCTTGCTTGGCGGAGCCGCCAGCCGAATCGCCTTCGACCAGAAAAATTTCAGTTCCTTCCGACGTACTGTTGGAACAATCGGAAAGCTTGCCGGGTAGCCTAAGTTTGCGGGTAGCTGACTTGCGGGTCTGTTCGCGGTCGCGCCGGCGTGCGGCGCGGTCCTCGGCGCGTTCGATCAGCGCTTCAAGCAGCCTGCCGGCGGTGGCCGGGTCAGCGGCGAGCCAATGGTCGAAATGATCTTTGATAGCGGTATCTACCAAGCGCGTGACATGTTGGCTCGCCAGTTTTTCCTTGGTCTGGCCCTGAAACTGGGGGTCGTGGATGAAAACTGATAAGGCGCCGAGCGCCCCGTCCATGACGTCCTCGGCCGTAATTTGGGCCGCCTTGCGGTTACCGCTTAGGTCTCCATACCCCTTCATGGCGCGGGTCAGGCCGCTGCGCAGTCCCGCTTCATGGGTGCCGCCCTGAGGGGTGGGGATGGTATTGCAGTAAGAATGTACTTCGCCCTCGCCATCGGCGGGCCATGTCAGCGCCCATTCGATTCGTCCTTCTGCGCCGGCGCCGAGCTTACCTTCACCGGCGAACGGCTGGGGCGTGAAGCTGCGGCGTGAGCCCAAGGCTTCGTCCACGAAATCGGCGAGCCCACCTGGAAAATGCAGCACCGCCTTTTCCGGTGTCGCATCCTTCGGACCGATCAGCGTTTTGTCGCAAGCCCAAGTGATTTCGACCCCGCGGTGCAGATGGGCCTTGGCCCGGGCCATGCGATAAAGCCATGCAGGGCTAAAATTGGCGTCGGTTCCGAAGATTTCCGGATCGGGATGGAAACGGATGCTGGTGCCCCGCCGGTTGGCAGCGCTGCCTGCTTTCTTAAGTTTGTTCGTGGGTTTTCCGCGCGAGTACGTCTGGGTCCAGAGCTGCTTGTCGCGGGCAACTTCCACGACCAATTCATCGGCCAGCGCGTTGACGACCGATAAGCCGACCCCGTGCAGACCGCCCGAGGTTTCATAAACCTTGGCCGAGAATTTGCCGCCTGAATGCAAGGTCGTCAGGATGACTTCAAGGGCCGAGCGATTCTTAAACTTTGGATGGGGATCAACAGGGATGCCCCGGCCGTTGTCACGCACTGTGAGCAGGTTGCCGGGGTCCAGGCTGATCTCGATTTTCGAGGCTTCGCCCGCGATGGCCTCATCCATGGAGTTGTCGATCACTTCCGCCGCCAGATGGTGCATGGCGCTCTCGTCAGTGCCGCCGATGTACATGCCGGGTCGGCGGCGCACCGGTTCAAGGCCTTCAAGGACTTCAATGTCCTTGGCGGAATAGCTGGATTTAGCTTTGCCTTTGCCCTTGCTGGGGCCCTGGGAAGAAAACAGATCGGTCATCGATGCATCCTTGTTAAGCCATAGATATAGGGGCGTGCGAAGGCCGCTGGCAAGCATGATGATGGGGTTATCGCACTAATTTTCGCAATATCTTGTGGTTTTACATGAAAAAACCGGCCGCCCCCAGGGGGACAGCCGGCTGTTCATTAACCCGTTTGGGTGAGTGTTTTCGACCTTAGACCGAGTAGTACATGGAGAATTCGATCGGGTGAGGTGCCTGTTCGAAGGCGATGACTTCAGCCCATTTCAAATCGCAATAGGCCTTAATCTGGTCTTCGGTGAAGACGTCGCCCTTGAGCAGGAAGTCCTTGTCCTCCCAAAGGGATACGAGAGCTTCGCGCAGACTGCCCGATACCGTCGGCACGTTGGCCAATTCTTCGGGCGGCAGATCATAGAGATCCTTGTCCATCGCCTCGCCCGGATCGATCTTATTTTGGATGCCGTCAATACCGGCCATCAGCATGGCTGAGAAGGCGAGATAGGGGTTGGCTGCCGGATCGGGGAAACGAACCTCAACACGCTTGCCTTTGGGGCTTGCGGCATAGGGAATACGGCATGAGGCAGACCGGTTACGCGCTGAATACGCCAGCAACACCGGCGCCTCGAAGCCCGGCACCAGCCGCTTGTAGCTGTTGGTGGTGGGGTTGGTGAAGGCATTGATGGCCTTGGCGTGCTTAATGATACCGCCAATATAATGCAGGCAGGTCTCTGACAGGTCGGCATAGCCCGAGCCCGCGAAGGTGTTCTTGCCACCCTTCCAAATGGACTGGTGGCAATGCATGCCCGAACCATTGTCACCAAACACCGGCTTTGGCATGAAGGTCGCGGTCTTGCCATAGGAGTGGGCGACCATGTGGACGACATATTTATAAATCTGCATGTCGTCGGCCATCCGCAAAAGCGTCCCAAAGCGCACACCGAGCTCATGCTGGCTAGGGGCAACTTCGTGATGGTGCTTTTCAATATTGAGGCCCATCTCTGCCATGACAGTCGTCATCTCGGCACGGAGATCGGTCATGGAATCGATCGGGGGGACCGGGAAGTAGCCGCCCTTAATGGCGGGGCGGTGGCCAATATTGCCTTCTTCCATCTCATCGCCGGAAACCCACGGGCCTTCGTCACTCTCGAGCTTGTAGAAAGTGTGGTCCATGGAGTTCTTGAAGCGGACGCTGTCGAACACGAAGAACTCTGCTTCAGGGCCAAAGAAGGCCGTATCGCCGAGGCCAGTTGAAGCAAG
>JBLHLO010000020.1:0-13983 GCA_047621105.1 Alphaproteobacteria bacterium | reverse complement strand
GGGACTGACCGGGACTGGCCTCAGCCTCGTCGGTGGTTTTATCTCATGTGTTGCGGCGACGATTATCGTCGGTGCCGTGCTGGTCATCCCGGCAAAGTTCGCCGAACTGCGGGGCATTAACCGTGAATCGTTAAAGTGGTTCACCTTTTCCGGTGTTGGCGTTTCCCTGTCACATCTGTTCCGTTATCTCGCTCTGGGGCTTGCTCCGGTGACTATCGTCCAGCCCCTGCAAAGCATGTCGCTGCTGTTTCGAATGATTTTCGGTTATTTCGTCAACCGCGAACATGAACGCTTCGACCGCTACGTTATTGTCGGGATATTGTTCTCGTTTTCTGGTGCGATCGCACTCTCTCTTTCCCATGATGCGTTGCTCACCTATTTGGACCTGCCGCATTGGTTGGAGCGCATCGTGCGTTGGCAATGGCCGTGAGGGGTGATGCCTAAAAATGGCGTGCCGCCCTTAACCCTCGGCTAGACGCTGTTTTTAGGTTTGGCTATGTGAACGGCTGAGGCGCCTGAAGGCATTGATTTTATTATATTTTATGGGTTTAAGGCCGTGCAGCCTTCTGAAATAACCCTTGAATTTTTCCAAGCAACGCTTGAATATTTCTAATGTGACGGCTTCGGGGGTCGTTTAGAGAATGAATCTCCTACATAGACTCTCGATATGTCATCCCGGGCGCTATCCCGTCCGGGCCTCTAGACTGTGAAAGTAGGAACATGGCAACAGGCATTGTGAAATTTTTCAATCAGACACGAGGCTTCGGCTTCATCACTCCGGACGATGGTTCAAAAGACGTATTCGTCCATATCTCTGCGGTTGAGCAATCCGGACTTTCGGGACTCAACGAAGGACAAAAAGTCAGTTTTGAAATTGAGCCCGATGCTCGCGGCCCGAAGGCCGTAAGCCTTCAGGAAGTATAAGCTTCTGTTAGTACAGGCTGGGGCGCTTACGCGCTTTTAGTTTGAGTATGTGTAAACAAAGGGCTGTCCCTGGGATGGCCCTTTTGTTTGCCTGCCTTTTTAGGCTTTCTGTTTCTTTGTTTTTTTATCTGGAATTCTTGAGGGTGGAAGCATGTCTTAACTTTCCGCAAGGTTTTGCAATAGCACCTAATCTAGATTACAATGCTTAGAATGCGAAGTATTATTTGAGTGGCGGGGCCGATGCAGACAATGGAACAGGGGCCGGCCGGGGTTGCTGAATGGCTGTGGGGGGTGGTATTTGCCGCCGCTGCGGGATTGGGACTCGTGCTTTGGTCCCGAGCTGCAGATCCCGGCATGGCCTTTCATGGCGCTTTGTTCATGGTTGCTGCACTCAGCGCCATTTTCTTCCTTATCAAGTGTCATTTCGACGGGTGGGATAGCCCGGATCGGGATACGGGCTTTAACGATGCGATTGTCCGCGCCGGGGTGATTGCCACGGTTCTGTGGGGCATTATTGGTTTCCTTGTCGGGGTCGTTATTGCTCTGCAACTTGCATTTCCGGTGCTCAACTTCGATCTCCCCTGGATTAGTTTTGGGCGTTTGCGTCCTCTGCATACGTCGGCAGTAATTTTTGCATTTGGCGGCAACGCCTTGATCTGCACGTCCTTCCATGTGGTGCAACGTACTTGCCGAGTGCGCCTTGCCGGAGGGATTGCGCCATGGTTCATCTTTTGGGGGTATCAGCTATTCATTGTGTTGGCGGGCACCGGTTATCTGTTGGGGATTACTCAGTCAAAGGAATACGCAGAGCCTGAATGGTATGTGGATCTGTGGTTGACCGTAGTTTGGGTTACTTATTTGCTGGTGTTTCTTGCAACTCTGCGCCGCCGTGCAGAACCTCATATCTACGTGGCTAATTGGTTTTATCTCGCTTTCATCGTTACCGTCGCCATGCTGCATGTGGTCAATAACTTGGCCATGCCGGCGTCCTTGACCGGGGTTAAGAGCTATTCGCTGTTCTCAGGCGTTCAGGACGCACTTACTCAATGGTGGTATGGCCATAATGCTGTTGGATTTTTTCTGACGGCTGGTTTCCTCGGTATGATGTATTACTTTGTGCCCAAGCGTGCCAATCGGCCGGTCTATTCCTACCGGCTATCGATCATTCATTTCTGGTCGTTGATCTTCCTCTATATCTGGGCGGGGCCCCATCACCTCCATTACACGGCCTTGCCCGACTGGGCTCAGACCCTGGGTATGACGTTCTCGGTGATGCTATGGATGCCATCTTGGGGGGGGATGATCAACGGGTTGATGACGTTGTCAGGGGCCTGGGACAAGCTGCGTACCGATCCGGTGATCCGTTTCCTCGTGGTTTCTCTCGCGTTCTATGGGATGAGCACCTTTGAAGGCCCCTTGATGTCGATCAAGGCTGTCAATGCGCTGAGCCATTACACCGATTGGACCATTGGGCACGTTCATTCCGGCGCGCTCGGCTGGGTTGCCTTCGTGACCTTCGGGGCGGTCTATCATCTCGTACCACAACTCTGGGGCAAGGAGGGCTTATATTCACTACGCCTCGTCAACTGGCATTTTTGGATTTCGTCACTGGGTATTGTTCTCTACATCAGCGCCATGTGGGTGTCGGGGATCATGCAGGGGCTGATGTGGCGGGCCTATGACGCACGTGGCTTCCTTGAGTATTCCTTTGCCGAAACGGTGGCGGCAATGCATCCGTTCTACGTGATCAGGGCCCTGGGCGGGATCATGTTCCTGGCTGGCGCGTTGCTGATGGCGTGGAACCTGTGGCGCACTGTCAACCCGGCGCCCCAGTCACGTGACCTGGCGACGGCTTGAAGGGGCGGCCATGAAACTTCGCCACGATATTATCGAAAAAAGTAGCTTCCTTCTGCTGGTGTTGATCCTGTTGGTTGTCGCCATTGGTGGGTTGGTTGAAATCGCCCCCTTATTTTACCTCAAATCCACGGTGGAAAAGGTCAAGGGTATGCGGCCTTATTCGCCGCTCGAACTGGCTGGGCGCAATATTTATATCCGCGAGGGTTGTTACGCCTGTCATAGTCAGATGGTGCGTGCCTTGCGTGACGAAGTTGAACGTTACGGTCATTACAGCTTGGCCGCCGAGAGCATGTACGATCATCCGTTCCAATGGGGCTCCAAGCGTACGGGGCCGGATCTTGCCAGGGTTGGCGGGCGCTATTCTGATGAATGGCATGTCGCCCATATGCAAGATCCACGCGCCCTGGTGCCTGAATCGGTGATGCCTTCTTATGGCTTTTTGGCCCGCACCCCCCTTAGGACCCGCACCATCGGGGCTGATCTTTCCGCCAATCAGAAGGTTGGTGTTCCCTATAGCAAGGATATGATCGATCGGGCTTCTGCGGACATGGTGACCCAGGCGGACCCCAATGCTGCAGCCGTCGAAGAATTTCTCAAGCGTTATCCAAAGGCGCAGGTGCGTAATTTCGATGGCCAGCCGGAACTGACCGAGCTTGATGCCCTGATTGCGTACCTGCAGGTATTGGGCACGTTGGTGGATTTCAACGCCTACAAGGCTGAAGAGAACAGGCGCTAGGGGGGAGGGCAACATGCAGTATGAAGACATTGCGCGGTTCGCCGGGACTTGGGGCCTTCTTTACATGATTGTGCTCTTTGCCATCGGTGTCGCTTATGCGCTGTGGCCGAAGAACCGTGCTAAGTTCGAGCGCGCGTCGCGGCGCGCCCTCGACGACGACGCACCCCCACCCCCACGGCTGCCCACGCGAGGGAGGAAACCATGACCGGCCCGCGCAAGGACGACGTTACCGGTCAGATGACCACGGGTCATGAATGGGACGGCATTGAAGAATTAGACGCTCCGTTGCCACGCTGGTGGCTGTGGGTGTTCTACGCATGCATCGTCTGGTCAATTGGCTATTGGATCGTGATGCCGGCCTGGCCGCTGGCATCTGATTATACCAAGGGGCTCATCGGCTATTCACAACGTGCCGTGGTTGCGAAAAAAATTGAGGCCGCGCGTGCTCTCCAAGCACCTTTCGCCCGGCGTTTAGAAGCACTTTCATATGACCAGATCAGTGCTGATGCAGAACTTCTCGACTTTGCCTTTCGTGGGGGGGCATCGGCATTTGCCGTCAACTGTTCCCAATGTCACGGGGCCGGAGCTGCTGGAGCAAAGGGATATCCCAACCTCAATGATGACGACTGGTTATGGGGCGGGCGCCATGCCGACATCGAAAAGACGCTTAGGGTTGGTATTCGCAGCACGCACCCCGAAACGCATATTAATATGATGCCGGCCTTTGGCCGCGACGGATTGCTGAAAGAAGATCAGATTTCCGACGTCGTGGAATTTGTCCTGTCGCTGAGTGGGCGTGCGGGTGATCGTGCGGCAGCCGCACGCGGTGCGAAGGTCTTTAAGGAGACCTGCGCCAGTTGCCATGGTGCTGATGGCAAAGGCAAGATTGACCTCGGTACGCCGAGTTTGGTCGATGGCATTTGGCTGTTCGGCGGCACGCGTGAGGAAATTCGCGCCAATATCCAAAGCGGACGCGGCGGCGTTATGCCTGCCTGGCAGGGGCGCCTAGACGATGCCACTATCAAGGCATTGACCATTTATGTTCATGCGCTGGGTGGCGGTAAGTAATACACCCTATCCGCGCGAACCTGCGAACGGGCCATGAGCGAACCAACAACAATGATACGCTCCGATCAGGAGCCCGAGGTCGAGACTGTCGCCGTCAAAGCGGTTAATCGTGTTGAAGAGCGTAGCCTCTACGCGAAGCATCAAAAAATCTACCCACGCCGTACCCAAGGCACGTTTCGACGTCTCAAATGGGTGATCATGCTGGTTACGCTCGGCATTTATTACGGCGCGCCCTGGCTGCGTTGGGAGAGGGGCACAGGATTGCCCGATCAGGCCATATTGCTTGATTTCCCAAGCCGTCGTTTTTATTTCTTCTTTATCGAAATCTGGCCTGATGAAGTTTATTACCTCACCGGACTATTGATCCTTGCCGCATTGGTACTGTTTCTCGTGACGTCCATCGCCGGGCGGGTGTGGTGCGGCTATATGTGCCCGCAAACGGTTTGGGTTGATTTATTTTTAGTGGTTGAGCGGGCGATTGAAGGTGATCGCAATGCGCGCATCCGTCTTGATCGGCGGCCATGGGGGGTGAGAAAGGTCGCCCGCAAGGTGTTGAAGCATGGCATATGGCTGATGATCGCGGTGGCTACTGGCGGTGCATGGGTTTTTTATTTTGCTGATGCACCTGTGCTTGCGGGGCAACTGGTGCGGCTCGAAGCGCCAGCGACTTCTTATGTATTTATCGCCTTGTTTACGGCGACAACGTATCTGTTGGGTGGCATCGCCCGTGAACAAGTCTGTATCTACATGTGTCCCTGGCCACGGATCCAGGCTGGGCTGCAGGACGAACAGACATTAACAGTGAGCTATCACCCCTTGCGTGGTGAGGCGCGGGGGCCCCACAAGCGGGGTGAAGCATGGGAGGGGCGCGGCGATTGTGTGGATTGCAATCAGTGTGTCGTTGTTTGTCCGATGGGAATTGATATTCGTGACGGCCCCCAACTCGAATGTATCTCCTGCGCCCTATGCATCGATGCATGTAATACGGTTATGGACAAGGTCGATCGTCCACGCGGATTAGTCGGCTATGACACAATGGCGGGGGTTGAGCAGGGTAGCGCCCGGCCCAAACTGATTAGACCGCGCACCGTTCTCTATGCAGCGATTATCGTCATAGTGGGTGGTGTCATGTTGGCGACGTTAATGACGCGCGCGAAGCTTGATGTTTCGATCGCGCGGGATCGGAATCCATTGTTTGTGCAACTCACCAACGGTTCGGTCCGCAACAGCTATACCCTTAAAATTCTCAATAAACATCTTGAAGCCCGGCGTTACCGTTTGACTGTCGAGGGCATAGAAGGTGCCCAATTTACGGTATTCGGTACACGACCAGGCCCAGATGGCGTGGTGTTGAAAGCGGCCCCGGATAGGCAGGCATCTTACCGTATCTACGTAACCGTAGGTGCGTTGGTGGCTGGGGGCACTTCGGCGCTTCATTTTGTCCTTGCCGATCGAGAAAGCGGAGAAGTCGCGCGTTATCAATCAAGTTTCCGGGGGCCTGGCCAATGACAGCGCCGATCATGGGAAGACCCCGGCGGATCACGGGCCGCATGGTGTTGATCGCCATGGTGGCCTTCTTTGTCGTGATAGCCGTGGTCAACGGCATATTTGTATATCTATCTCTCAGTACGTTTCCGGGCGTCGAAACCGAGGGTGCTTATCGTAAGGGGCTTACCTATAACCAGACTTTGTCGGAAGCTGAAGTTCTGCGTGCTCTCGGTTGGCGCGCCAATCTTACCTGGCAGGCTCAGGATCCGGGTGACGGGCGGTTCACGTTGCGGCTAACCGGCATGAATGGTGCGCGTCTCACCGGTAAGGCAGTAATCCTTACTCTGCGCCGCTCTGTCCATGCCGGGGCCGACCGCGACTTGCCCATGGGCGAAGATGGGCCCGGTGTTTATGGCACTAAAACCCTTTCAATTGGCCCCGGCAATTGGGATGTAATTGCGCGGGTCATCCGGCCGGGGAAGGTGGATTTCATTCACCGCCATCGGATCATTGTGCCATGAATGAAATGACGACCCGTTTGCGCCCCTTAAGTGAAGATGTTCCCGAAATCGGCCCGGCATCTTTCGTTCGTGATGCCGGGGATGGAATGCAGTCTCTCACGCTTTTGGTGGATGGCATTCATTGTGCTGCTTGCGTCCAACGTATCGAGGGGGCACTTGAACCTCTTCCAGGCATTGTTTCGGTGCGGGGTAATTTGACCCTCAAGCGGCTCGAGGTTTGTTGGCGGGCGGGGGAAACAGACGCGGGGGTTATCATTTCTATCCTTGAGGCGCTTGGCTATAGCGCGACCCCCTTTGCCGCCGGACTGGTATCCGGGGCGAATGATGAAGGTCGTAAGCATTTGCGTGCACTTGCGGTGGCTGGATTTGCTGCTGCCAATGTCATGCTCTTGTCTGTGGCATTATGGTCAGGTGCCGTGAGCGATATGGATGCCACAACACGCGGGTTATTTCACTGGATTTCAGCCTTGATTGTGCTGCCGGCGGCAGTCTATGCGGTGCGTCCATTTGCTGTGCCGGCGTTTGCCCAATTGCGTCAGGGTATTATCGGCATGGACCTGCCGATCACAATCGCCGTGGTGGTGACGCTTGCTCTGAGTCTCGCCGAGACTATTCGTGGGGGCCCCCATATTTATTTCGAAGCGGCAATCATGTTGCTCTTTTTCCTGCTGATCGGCCGCACCCTTGATGCTCAAGCGCGCGCCGGTGCACGTCAGCAAGCAGAAAATCTGTTAGTGCTGCGCGGCACCACAGCCACAGTCTTAGATGAGGAGGGGCATGAATACATCGTCGATGTCTCATCTCTGAGGCCAGGAATGTGTCTGATGGTCAGCGCAGGTGACCGTATCAGTGCCGATGGTATGGTTGAAACTGGCCAAACGGACCTTGATACGAGCCTTGTGACAGGGGAATCCGTGCCCGTTTCTGCCGCGCCGGGGGCATCCGTACTTGCCGGAACAGTCAATGTCACGGCACCGATTAGGGTCCGGATCACGGCGGCGGGCGAGGCGACGGTGTTGGCCGAGATCGCACGGCTGATGACGGCGGCAACCCAGGCGCGCTCGCGTTATGTGCGGATTGCTGACCGTGTGGCACGCATTTATGCCCCGGTCGTCCATTTGGCGGCGCTCTTGGCTTTTGGACTATGGTGGGGGGTGATTGGTGTTCCTTGGCAGGAAGCCTCGGTCATCGCTGTTGCGGTGCTGATTATTACCTGTCCATGCGCACTCGGCCTTGCTGTGCCGGTAGTCCAAGTAGTGGCGGGAGGGCGACTTCTCGCGCACGGTATTATTCTAAAATCGGCCGATGGGCTTGAACGCCTTGCCGAAGTGGATCATGTCATCTTCGACAAGACCGGCACCCTGACAGAGGCTCGGCTTGTCCTTGCCAATGCCAACGACATTAATCAAGATGATCTTGCTTTTGCCGCTACCTTGGCGGCGGCGAGCCGCCATCCGCTCGCCCGTGCGCTGGTTTCCGCAGCAGGTGCCATGGCGCCCGCAAAGGGTGTACGTGAATTTCCAGGGGCGGGGCTCTCCCTCGCAATGGAATCAGGTGCCGCACGTCTCGGCCGCCGGAAATGGTGTTTGAACAGCGCAGACGTCAATGCATCTCCCGTGACCCAGGACAGTGGTGCTGGCCCCGAACTTTGGCTCAGCCGGCCGGGACGGGACCCGGTCGTATTCCATTTTAGCGATACGCCCCGTGCCGATGCCGCCGTGGCCCTTGCCCGTTTGCGTGGTCTTGGGCTTAGCATTGAACTGTTGTCCGGGGACCGGTCTGAAGCGGTGTCGGCCCTAGCGACTGGGCTGGGTATCGATGATTGGCAGTCCGAGGTGCAGCCGGCCGACAAGGTGGCCCGTCTTGAGGAACTATCTCGTGCAGGGCGCAAGGTTGTGATGGTGGGTGACGGGCTTAATGATGCGCCGGCCCTGGCGGCGGCTCATGCCTCGATGTCACCGGCTAGTGCAGCGGATATTTCCCAGGCAGCGGCAGATTTTATTTTTCAGGGGAAAAACTTATCTCCGGTTCCTGAAGCCATCATGATCGCGCGCCGCGCGCGCGGGCTTGCACGCAGCAATTTTGCGCTCGCTTTTGCCTATAATTTATTTGCTGTCCCGATAGCGATGGCAGGGTTGGTAACCCCGCTGATTGCCGCTGTTGCGATGTCAGCATCATCTTTAATCGTTACTCTTAACGCACTTCGTCTCAAGTTAGTTGGCAGGGAGGCATCGTCGTGAATGCACTTGCCTACCTGATTCCCTTGGCACTACTGCTTGGGCTTCTCGGACTTGGTGCTTTCCTGTGGACGCTTAGGCATAACCAGTATGACGATCTCGACGGTGCGGCCGGCCGGATTCTCCACGATGAAGAAAAACCACCGGAAAAGAAACTATAGCTAATTGTCTTCCACCAAGGCTTTGTAGGCATGCCATGTGGCGTGGCCTACCAGCGGGAAAATGACGATGAAGCCCAGGCATAGCGTGGCGATGGCGATTGCTGTCAGCACACCGATAATCCAGGCCCAGAGTAACATCGGCCAGAAATTGCGGCGCACAGCCATGATGGACGTCGCAATAGCCGTGATGGCGTCGGTCTCACGGTCCACCAGGCGAGGGATCGAAACGGCACTGATGCTGAAGGCTAGGAAGGCCAGACCCGCACCGATGAGGCTACCGACGACAAGAAAGCTAAGTCCATCAAGCGTCAGGAGGAGCGTTCGCATTAATTCGGCGAGTGGCAGGTGGCTTTCACCAAAGAATAGGGCAAAGAGGAGTGTCGCAATCCTGATCCAGGCCAGGGCAAACAATGCTAAGACTAACCCTATGAAGGCGATTTGTGCCGGTGCCGGTGTGCGCACAAAGGCGATCTTACCGACCGTAACAGCCTCGCCGGAGGAGATGCGGCGCGACAATTCGTAAAGGCCGATGGCGAGCAGGGGGCCTGCGAATACCAGGGCTGCGGCGACCGGTATGGCTAGGGCTAGCAGATCAAAATGAAGCAGGAGTGCTGCGATTCCATAGCAGCAGAGCGTGAAGACGACCCCGTAGCCGAGGCTGATAGCGGAGTGGCGACTAAGATCGAGCCAGCCGAGGGCAAGCCAACGCCAGGGATCTTCACCGCTGATTGGTTTGATGGTGGGCAGACGAAAGGGTTGGCTTTCGAGCGCAGCGTTCATGGAATCTCCTTTTCCTCCGTAGCCTGGTTCTCGTGCCAAGCTTCCAGTTCGGTCTCGCCGTAGGGAGTTCTAGACCCCTATGTTGCCACGTTGGGGGGGTAAATACAGAAAAAAATTGTGGGTATGATTGGGCGCGGCCAGTAATCAGCCTGCGGTCAAGGCCTCGGGATCGATGTCAATAAAAGAGACGGCGTTGAGATCGGCTTCTGTAGGGGCGCCGTCGGGGGATGGGGTGTCGGGCCGGGTCAACCAGACGGTCTTGAGACCGGCGGCATGGGCGGCTGAAATTTCTGCTGGGCTATCGGTTAGGAAGACGGTGGCACCCGGGTCTTGGCCAATGCGCGTGCAGATGCGTGTGTAGGATTCGACTTCCGTCTTGAGCCCGACGGTGGTGTCAAAATAGCCCGTGAACAAGGACGCTAGATCGCCATGTTCAGAAAATTTGAACAGCAGTCTTTGTGCCGATATGGAACCAGACGAATAGACATAAATCGGCAAGCCCGCCTCGTGCCAGCGCTTGAGGCCGGCAACAGCGTCATCATAAACATGGCCTTTGAGGACGCCATCGCGATAGCCCAATTCCCAGATCAACCCCTGCAAGGTTTTAAGGGTGGTGACTTTCAGGTCAGCCTCCATCCAGGCGAGAAATACCGTCGTCGCTTCGTCAGGCGTTAGGCTTTCAAGGCCCGCGTCGCGCGCGGCATCCCTGATCAGGGTTGCAACCTGGGGCGTATCGGCATTGTCATTAATGAATGCCGGGAGGCGTTCACGCGCATAAGGAAACAGGACGTCACGCACGAAAGCGATCGAGCCGGTGGTACCCTCAATATCGGTAAGTATGGCGGTCATGAACGGGGGCACCTTTTAATTCGTTTACTCAAAATAGGGGACACGCTTGGCAATGTCGTAGCCGGTGAAATTAGCGACCCAGCCTTCGGGGTTGGTGAATAGGCGAATCGCACAGAAATGCGGATGGGGGCCCATGTCGAACCAGTGGCGCTGGTTTGCGGGCACGGAAATCAAATCATCAGCGGTACAGATGACGCGGTAAACCTCACCCTTTCCACGCAAGTAGAAAGCGCCCGTGCCTTCGACAAAAAAGCGTACCTCGTCCTCGGCATGGGTGTGTTCATCCAGAAACTTGGCGCGCATGGGGGCGGTGTCGGGTGTGCCTTTCTTGAGACGGACCACATCGGCAGCCTGATAGCCCCCTTCAGTCATCAGGCGCCCCACTTCTGTGTCATAGGCCTTGAGAATAGCCTCCTGATCGGCGTCATCCACGAGCGCTTGGGTTGCCTGCCAACGTTGGAAAGTGATGCCGATACCGGCGAGTAGGGAGGTAATTTCCCCAAAATCTGCTGTTTCGTGATGGACCTGAGGGAGCGCTTGATCTTGGTAGATGGTGAGTGTCGTCATCTTCTGAGCCTCATGCGTTCCAACTCACAATCTAGGATAAATTCAAATGCCTCTATATGGCGCCGCGCCTCGACCATGTTTGTCCCCCAGGTATATAACCCGTGCCCGGTGAGTAGATAGCCGATCACCCCCTGGAAGTTCGCCTTGAGTCGGGCTTCAACGAGGTTGGAAAGCCGGACCATGTCCTGGTCATTGGCAAACAGGGGAACTTCGGCCGTGGCTGTATGGCTGTTAAAGCCGCGAAAGGCTTTCAGAAGTTCGTAATTGGTGAGCATCAACCTTTCGGTGTCGCCCAGTTCCATGGATACCAGCGTCGCATTTTTAGAATGGGTATGCAGCACAGCGCCAATGGATGGGTTAATGCGATAAAGACTGGTGTGCAGGGGAGTTTCTGCTGATGCCGTCCCCGGTCCGGCGAGGGCATCAGTCTCAAGGTCAAAGAGAAGCACATCGTTTTCGGTCAGGCTGCCCTTGTCGGTACCCGAAGCGGTAATGGCGATATAATGATCGTTTATGCGGCGCGAAAAATTGCCGCTGGTCGCGGGCACTTGGCCGCGCTGGGCTAAATCCTTTCCGGCAGTAATGATTTCGCTGGCGGCAAGAGAAAAGTCGGGCAGGGAAGCCATTAACCGTTTCCTTTGGCAGGCGTGGCGTGAAAGTGGTTATTCAGGCGGGTCACTGCATCATCCAGAATGCCATCATTCTTGCAAAAACAGAACCGTACCAGATTTTGCGGCGGATCATTTTTATAAAATGCACTTACTGGAATGGCCGCGACGCCGGCTTCCTTGGTCATGCGCATCACAAAATCGGTATCGTCTTCTCCCTCCTGAGCGAGGCCGGAAATATCGGTGATCAGGAAATAGGTGCCAGCGCAGCTGTTGAGTTTGAAGCCCAGTCTGGTGAGTGCCTGGGCCAGCAGGTCACGCTTGGCACCCATGCGATTAGACAGGGCCGAAAAATAATCCTCACCGAACCCGAGCCCGTGAGCGACGCCGTATTGCAAGGCGGGCGGGGTGGTGAAGGTGAGAAACTGGTGGCAACGACTGACTGGCCCCATCAAGGCGGGTGCTGCGGTGATATAGCCCACTTTCCAGCCGGTCAACGAGAAAGTTTTGCCGGCTGAGCCGATCCTAAGCGTGCGCTCGCGCATGCCGGGCACGCTTATCAACGGCGTGAAGCGCTGGTTGTCAAAGACGAGATGTTCATAAACCTCATCGGCAATGGCAATGACGTCATGGCGTTGGCAGAGCTGGGCGATCGTTGTCAGTTCTTCGAGGCTAAACAGCTTTCCGGTCGGGTTCATGGGGTTGTTGACGATCACCGCACGGGTGCGTGGACCAAAGGCCGCTTCAAGGGCCTGTGGGTCTGCTGTCCAATCGGGACCATTAAGGCGTACGGGCCGGACGATGCCGCCTGCACGGCGTATCATGGGGGCGTATGAATCGTACATCGGCTCAAACGTGACGACTTCATCGCCGGGTTGGACAAAGGTGAGAATGGCAGCGGTTAGTGCCTCTGTCGCGCCGGAAGTCACCATCACCTCGCGCATTGGATCGACGTCGAGGTTATAAAACCGTGCCGCATGATCGGCAACCGCTTGGCGCAATTCCGGCACCCCCATCATCGGCGGATATTGATTTGAACGTGTCTCAAGCGCCTTGGCCGCGGCGGCAATCACTTCGGCGGGCTCACCATGATCGGGAAACCCCTGGCCTAGGTTGATGGCCCCGGTTTCGCGAGCAAGGCTTGAAAAGACCTCGAACACGGTGGTGCCGCCCTGGGCGAATACAGGATGGGCTTGGGGAGGCGTCATGGGCGTGTGTCGTTCCTTTGCAATATGTGCCAGTTTAATCACAATCAGGCGTTCGGACTAGTGTTGCGCACCATGGTTGCCTCTTCGTGCCGTTGAATAGGCGTCGTGCTAAGCTGGCACTCATCTCTTCATCTAGGAACCGCCACTGTCATGTTTACCCTCGATGCACGCCTTAAAGCCGATACCATCCCCGTGGGGGCGTTAGAGCTTTGCCGGGTGTTGCTGATGAATGATGCGCGCTTTGCCTGGGTAATATTGGTACCGGCGCGCGACGGCCTTCGGGAGATCCATGACCTCGATGCTTCTGGCCGATCCCTGCTGATAGAGGAAGTGGCGGTGGTATCGCAAGCGCTCGAGGGTCTTTACCAACCTGACAAGATTAATGTTGGGGCGCTCGGTAATATAGTGCCCCAACTTCATGTCCATATTGTTGCCCGTCACGAAGGCGACGCGGCCTGGCCGGGCCCGGTCTGGGGGGCGGGCAAAGCTGTGCCCTACGATGCGGCAGCGTTGAAGGCGGTGATTGGTGGATTTGGGGCGGCGATCAAAGGTCTTGGTCAGGAGAAGTAGGCGAGGCCCAACAGTTCAAAGAGGGCTGGCGCCGGCCAGAATATTTCAAGCAGCAAATCAAAAATCACGATCACGAAGATTTCCGCGAGCACGCCAAGATACAGCGCGATCCGCCAGCTACCGCCATAAGTGCGGATGTAGAGCATGGGGAAGACGGCCATGACGATGTGAAAGCCGATCAGATAGACGCTGGTGGCAAGACCGATCAGCCACAGGAAATTCTCGATGGTCCGCCGCGCAGTCGTGGCAGCCTTCTCACGATCAAACGGTGCTGCATTCAATGCAGGCGCACGAAGAGCACGTAGATGAAAAACGATCTGCAGCGTGCCCAGCGCGACACCCAGCCCGGCAAGGCAATAGATCACCAGGGAGGCGCGCATGACCCATTCCGTGCTGACATCGGCTGCGG
>JBLHLO010000019.1:0-13985 GCA_047621105.1 Alphaproteobacteria bacterium | reverse complement strand
TCGGGCAAATCCACCCGCGCCTTGCCGGCGGCAGCGGCCAGCGTCAGCGCCAGATCGGCGAGATCGGGCTCGGCCGTCATCAATGCCTGAATGCGCCAGCGCCGATGCGCATCATCTTCGCTGTCCGCAGCGTCCCTTTCTTCGAATCGGGCGACGGAGACCGCCATCGGTTCCAGTGCCGCTTCCAAGGGTTCGGCAGCATCGGCATCGGCAATCAGCCAGACGCGCCACAATGTTTGAGATGCTGTCATGATCAGTGTTTCATGCGCCAGTGTCTCATGCGGGGGTCACGAAGCTCGCCATGACCTTCTTTTGCCCGGCCTTCTCAAAGGTAATCTCGAGCTTGTCGCCGTCCACCATCATAATTTTGCCGTAACCGAATTTCTGATGAAAGATGCGCATGCCGCGCTTGAGGCCTGACCCGGACTCCGGGACGCCCGCCGCCACTTCGGCCGTGCTCTTGCCCTTGCCTGCGCGCATCTTCTTTGGAATTTCTATATCCCGTGACCCGCGCGACCCGAAACGCGCCCCGCGCGCAGAATAACTACCGCCACCCATATCCGCCTGAATATCCGCCCGCGCGCTCGATGACGATACCGCGCCATAGAGCCCCTGGGCCGCGATTACCTCAACCTGATCGGGCGGCAGCTCATCGACAAAGCGCGACGGGATCGCGGTGAGCCACTGGTTGTAGATCCGCCGATTGGCGGCAAAAGAGACATAGGCCCGGGTCTTGGCCCGGGTCAGCCCGACATAAGCAAGGCGGCGTTCTTCTTCCAGCCCGGCCGCCCCCTGCTCGTCGAGCGCGCGCTGATGGGGAAACAAGCCTTCTTCCCAACCGGGCAGGAACACGGCTTCGAATTCCAGCCCCTTGGCTCCGTGCAAGGTCATGACGTTGACCATCTCGGTCCCGGACCGGGTGTCCTGTTCCATGACCAGGGAAACATGCTCAAGAAAACTGTTCAGGCTTTCGAATTCTTCCAGCGCGGCGACCAGTTCCTTCAAATTGTCGAGCCGCCCTGCCGCATCGGGCGACTTGTCGTTCTGCCACATCTCCGAATAGCCCGATTCGTCAATGACCGTGGCCGCCAGTTCCGAAGGCCCGCGTTCATCGGCCATCGCCCGCCAGCGGGAAAAACTTTCCAACAAGGCGGCCAGGCTCGAACGCGCCGCCGGGCGCAGCTCATCGGTGCCGATCAGCGTCGATGTCGCCACGGTCAGCGACGTCGACCGTGCCCGGGCCGTGGCGTGCAGCGCCTGGATCGTGGCATTGCCGAGACCACGGCGCGGCACATTGACGATGCGCTCAAACGCCAAATCGTCGTCGGGTTGGGCGATGACCCGCAGATAGGCAATCGCGTCGCGGATTTCGGCGCGCTCATAAAAACGCGGGCCGCCGATCACCCGGTAGGGAATAGCCTGGGAGATAAAACATTCTTCAAACGCCCGGGTTTGCGAACCGGTACGCACCAAAATGGCGATCTGATCCAATTTTGTGCCCGCGCGCTGCAGCGCTTCGATTTCATCGGCCACCGCGCGCGCTTCGGTGTCGCCGTCCCAGACCCCGGTGACGCGCACCTTTTCGCCGCCCTCGCCCTCGGTCCACAGCGTCTTGCCGAGGCGCCCGGTGTTATGGGCGATCAAACCGGATGCGGCGGCGAGAATTTCCGGGGTGGAGCGGTAATTGCGCTCCAAACGGATCACCTGAGCACCGGGGAAGTCTTTCTCAAAGCGCAGGATGTTCCCGACCTCGGCCCCGCGCCAACCGTAGATCGATTGATCGTCATCGCCGACGCAGCAGATATTGCCCCCGCCCTGGGCCAACAGCCTCAGCCACAGGTATTGAGCGACGTTGGTATCTTGGTATTCGTCCACCAGCATGTATTTGAAGCGCTGCTGATATTCGGCGAGCACCTCGGGCGCGCTGGCAAACAGCGTCAGGCAATGGAGCAACAAATCGCCGAAATCGACGGCATTGAGCGTCTTGAGCCGGGCCTGATAGGCTTTATAGAGGTCAATCGCCCGGCCCTTGGCAAATTCCCCAGCTTCGGCGACGGTCACGCGCTCGGGCGTCAGGCCACGGTCTTTCCAGCGCTGGATCAGACCGAGCAGCGCGCGGGCCGGCCATTTCTTGTCATCGATGTTTTCCGCCGCCAGCAATTGCTTGAGCAGCCTGAGCTGATCGTCGGTATCGAGAATGGTAAAGGTCGGCTTTAACCCGACGACTTCGGCATGACGGCGCAAGATTCGCGCCGAGATCGAATGAAATGTGCCGAGCCACAGCCCATCGGCCCCTTCACCGATGATGCCGGTGACCCGTTCCAGCATTTCGCGCGCCGCCTTATTGGTGAAGGTCACCGCCAGGATCTGGCTGGGCCAGGCGCGGCGCATGGCCAGGATATGCGACAGCCGTGTGACCAGCACCCGGGTCTTGCCGGTGCCGGCCCCGGCCAGTACCAAGACGGCGCCATCGATCGCTTCCGCCGCTTGGCGTTGCTCAGGATTCAGGGCATCGAGATAAGGCGCGGCGAGTCCGGCCTGAGCCTGGGCCGAAATCGCGCCACCGGCAGGGCGCGCCGGCGCGGGACCGGAGGGCTGCCGCAGTTCGGTGCCAGGTTCGGTGCCAGGTTCGGGGCCAAGTTCAGGTGTGGCGTCGGAAAGGTCGAAGGGATCAGACATAGGGGTTTATAGCATGGGCCGGGAGGTCAAGGCGTGAACTGCTGGTGAGAAATTCATCCCTCCCCCCGTTCTTCGGCGCGGGCCTGCATCAGGGCGGCGTGATAGGCCTGCATGACGTCGCGTTCGCGCACGTAACCGACCAGGCGCAGGCTCTCGGTATCGCTGACCACGGCAAGCTGGTCCTCGGCCGCATCTTCGATAACCTTGCGAGCCTCCTCAAGATCCGCCGTCACCGGCAGCAGGGGCGGATTGGCGCGCGCCACATCGGCAGCGCGGAGTTCGTTATCGTGGGAGGTATCGAACGCCGCTTCCGACAGGTCGCGCAGCGTGATGGTGCCGGCCAAGCGGCCCGAGCCGTCGGCCGCCACCACAAACAGCTCACCATGGGGATCGGCAAGCAGGCGTTGGCGCACGGCGGGCAGACGCAGATCGGCGGAGACCTGTTCGAAATCCGAGCGCATAATATCGGACACATGCTGGGACTTGAGCAGGCTGACCTCCCGCCCACCGCTGAGACTGATGCCGCGGCGCGCCAATTGCAGGGTGAAGAACGAGCGGCCCGCCACCTGCTGGGTGATGGCGCTGGCGATCACCACGCCGATCATCACGGCGATGGTCAGGGTGAAGTTCGAGGTCAGTTCAAAAATAATCAGAATGGTTGAGATCGGCGCGCCCAGCACGGCGCCCGCCACCGCCCCCATGCCGACGATGACATAGGCGCCGGACCCAGACGACAGATCGGGGAAAACGCTGGTGGCGATCAGCCCGAAGGCGCCGCCGGCCAACGCCCCCATCACCAAAGACGGCGAAAACACCCCGCCGGCGAAGCCACTGCCCAGGCACAGCACCGTCATGGCGAATTTGAGCACCAGCAAGATCAGCAGCATGGTCAGGGTGAATTTTTCCGCGAGTGCAGCATCGGTGGTCTCATACCCGACACCCAGCACATGGGGATAGAACAGCGCCACCCCGCCCAGCGCCAGCCCCGCCAAGGCCGGGCGGGTCCAGGCCGGCAGGGGCACCCGCTTGACCGTATCTTCGACCAAGAAGGTGCCGCGAATAAAACCGATGGCGATCACCGCAGAGACGATACCGAGCAAGGCAAAGGCCGGAAATTCCAGGAAGGAGGTAATGGTCCGGTCGGGGATGGCGAAGGCCGGAAAGTTGCCGTAATAGAGCCGGGTGATGATAGTGCCGGTGACCGAGGCGATGACGATCGGCGCAAAGGATGACAGCGCGTAATGGCCGACCACCACCTCCAGGGCGAAAAACACCCCGGCAATCGGCGCGTTGAACGAGGCCGCGATCGCCGCCGCCACACCGCAGCCCAAGAGCGTCAGGGTCAACGGGCGCGAGAGATGCAGCTTTTGCGCGACCCAGCTTGAGAGCGATGCGCCGAGATGCACCACCGGCCCTTCGCGGCCGACTGACGCGCCAAAACCGATAGAGGTTGCCGAGGCCAGCGCCGCGCCGAGCATGGCGCGGAAATCCATGCGGCCCGAACGCAGCGCCGTCGCCTCCATCACATGGGCGACGCCCTGAGGGCGGCGGCCCGGCATGAAATAGTGAATGAATAGCCCGACCAAAAGCCCACCGAGCGCCGGCGCCAGCAGAATCCGCCACCACGGCTGGGCCGCAGACAGGCTATGAACTTTTTCGGAACCAAAACCGAGTGCCCCGGTCTGAATCAGGGCAATCAGGTCACGAAAGGCGATGGCGCCCCCGGCGGCGATCGTGCCGGTGACGAGACCGAGCCCGAACAAAACCAGCAAACGGTTGCGCAAAATCCGCCCGAGGGCGGAGGAGAAGGCATGAACTTGCGGGGCGAGGCGCGCCATTGGGCTTGCAATAGACCGGAACGGTTAAATCGGCCCCCATTAAAGGCCACGCAGGCCAAGAATTAAAGCCGCAATGAAAGCCTGAGGATTAAAACGATGTTCTGGCCATCCATATGGACCCTGCTGATTGGGCCGCCGTTCAGCCTCCGGATTAACCCCGCATTACGACGCGGCGAATTTCCGAAGCCATGGCTTCGGTGCTTTCCACCCGATTGCGTCCATGCCGCTTAGCGGCATAAAGCCCGGCATCGGCGCGGGAGATCAGTTCTTCAAGGGTTTCACCCGGCTTAAACTGGGCAACGCCAAAGCTGAGGGTGACGAGGCCCAGGGTTTTGCCGGTGGATTTGAGCGCCAGGCGCTTGGACGAAATGGTGTTGCGGATGTTTTCAGCCACCGCGAAAGACCCTTCGAGCCCGGTCTTAGGCAATAGCACTACGAATTCTTCACCGCCATAACGCGCCACGAAGTCGCGGCCGCGCACGCATTCGGCCATGGTCGGGCGACCAGGCGCAGCACCATATCGCCGACCTGATGGCCATGTTCGTCATTAAAGTTCTTGAAATGATCCACATCGCCCATCAGCAAGGTCAAGGGCTCGCCATTGCGGGCACAATCGTCGGTGTATTCGCGGATCCGGATGTCAAAATGCTTGCGATTGGCGATCCCGGTCAGCGCGTCGGTGGTCGCGGCGGTGCGCATTTCATCAAGATTGCGGCGCAGCTCGACGATTTCATCGCTGGAGTCGGCAAAACGCTTCTCAAGCGTAGTGGTTTGCATCGCCATCTTGCGGGTTTCAGCCATGATGGATTCGATCGCACCGCGAATATCTGTCCCCGCACCGGCTGATTCTTCCCCCACCTTGCCGTTGAAATCGTCCAGCACCTTGCCGTAGCTTTCGACGTCCTTACCGGCCTGGTTCATTGTTTCCAACACACGGCCTAACGTATGTTCGATCATCCCGCTGGCATCACGAATAGCGCGGGCCTCAGCGTCGAGGCCGAATATTTCCTCATACAGGCGTCCGCAAGAGCGGCGATTAAAAGCGTTGGCCGCGATCAGATGATCGACCTCGGTTTTTAATTCGGGGTTTGTGCCGTCGAAATAGGCATAGCCGAGCGTGAACGTACGCGGATCGGCTGGAATTGCGTAATTATCCAACAAATCGATGGCCAGTCGCGCCAGCTCGCGCGATTGATCAATGGCGTCCGAAGGGTCCACGGAATTCCTTTCCCAGACAAAGCCCGACTGCAGGCACATCGTCCCAGCCAAGGGACGCGCACGAGCCGATGCACGCCCCAAATTAAGGCCCGAGGCGTAAACATTTTCCTAACGGGTTAGTCACATGGGGCCAGGGCACACACTAAAATGGCACGAATGCAGGGGATTCAGCATTCTTGCGCCGTGCCGCCCCACCCGTGCCCGGCCTTGACGCAAGGCCGCCTATCCCACACCATGGGGACGTTCCTGGGGGCGCTTCCTTAGAAGCTGAGAACCGCCGCAGAGCCGTCCTAGTGACAGCAACCGGTGGAACCCTTTGAACCTGATCCGGATCGTACCGGCGTAGGGAAAGGAATGGCGCGTCCCAAGCGCCCCGTGCTTCAACACGGCTTCCTCCGCCTATACCCGATCCGTGGCACTGCCCCGCATGGGCACAGATATGCCCCGCACGGGCACACATTGGCCCCGCGGGGCGCATGAGGAGGAATGATTTATGGCCGACGGCACTAAAGTTCAAGATTTCACGGTCACCACGGGGTCGCTCCCCGCATCCAAGAAGATTTACATTCCCGGCAAGCAGCACCCCAATATCGCCGTGGCGATGCGTGAAATCGCGCTCGACACCCAGGACGAACCGCCGTTCAAGGTCTACGACCCGTCTGGCCCATTCACCGATCCGGCCCAGTCGATCGACATCCGCAAGGGCCTGCCGCAGCTCCGTCATGAATGGATCATGGCGCGCGGCGATGTTGAATTCTACGACGGCCGCTCGGTACGCCCCGAAGATAATGGCTTCATCAGCACCAAGCAGGACCCCTTCGTTGAATTCCCGTCCAAGCCCGCCCAGCCGCTGCGCGCCAAGGGGGGCAAAGCGGTCACCCAGCTCGCCTATGCGCGGGCCGGCATCGTCACCGCGGAAATGGAATACATCGCCATCCGCGAAAATCAGGGACGCGAAACCGCAGGCACCGCGCCGTCGGGCGGCGAAGACTTTGGCGCCAATATCCCGGCTTATGTGACACCCGAATTCGTGCGTGACGAAATCGCCAAGGGCCGCGCCATCATCCCCAACAACATCAACCACCCTGAAACCGAGCCGATGATCATCGGCCGTAACTTCCTGGTGAAGATCAACGCCAATATCGGCAATTCGGCCATCACCTCATCTGCCGCCGAAGAAGTCGACAAGATGGTCTGGGCGATCCGTTGGGGCGGCGACACGGTGATGGATCTCTCCACCGGGTCGAACATCCACAACATCCGCGAATGGATCATCCGCAATTCGCCGGTGCCGATCGGCACGGTGCCGATCTATCAGGCGCTGGAGAAGGTCGACGGCGTGGCCGAGGAACTGACCTGGGAAATCTATCGCGATACCTTGATCGAACAATGCGAACAGGGCGTCGATTACTTCACCGTGCATGCGGGCGTGCGTCTGCCGTTCATCCCGATGACCGCCAAGCGCATGACCGGCATCGTCTCGCGCGGCGGCTCGATCATGGCCAAGTGGTGTTTGTCCCATCACAAGGAAAGCTTCCTCTATGAGCATTTCGAAGACATCTGCGAGCTTTTGAAGGCCTATGACGTCGCCTTCTCCTTGGGCGACGGGTTGCGCCCGGGCGCCATTGCCGACGCCAATGACGAGGCCCAATTCGCCGAACTGCGCACGCTGGGCGAATTGACCAAGATCGCCTGGAAGCACGACGTCCAGGTGATGATTGAAGGCCCCGGCCATGTGCCGATGCATAAGATCAAAGAAAACATGGAAGAGCAGCTCAAGCATTGTGATGAGGCGCCGTTCTATACCCTCGGGCCCCTGACCACCGATATCGCGCCGGGCTACGATCACATTACGTCGGGCATCGGGGCCGCCATGATCGGCTGGTACGGCACCGCCATGCTTTGTTATGTGACACCCAAGGAACATCTGGGCCTGCCCGACCGCGACGACGTCAAGGTCGGCGTGGTGACCTACAAGATCGCCGCCCATGCGGCCGATCTCGCCAAAGGGCTGCCGGCGGCCCAGGAACGCGATGATGCCCTTTCCCGGGCGCGCTTCGAATTCCGCTGGCGCGACCAGTTCAACCTGTCGCTCGATCCCGAAACGGCGCTGCAATACCACGACCAGACCCTCCCGGCGGAAGGGGCGAAGATCGCCCATTTCTGCTCCATGTGCGGGCCGAAGTTCTGTTCCATGAAGATCACCCAGGAAGTGCGTGATTACGCCGCCAAGGGCATGGACGACATGTCGAAGGTATTCAAGGAAACCGGCGGTGAGGTCTATCAGGACAAGACCAAGCTGGAAGAAAAAGCAAAAGAGATCCCGCCCGCCGCAGAATAACGCCGGGCGCATTACCGAAACGAAGAAGGGCGGGGAATTTCCCCGCCCTTTTTATTCGCGCTCAAAGATAATTACCGCCCGCGCTGATAGCCGAGATTCGGCGCCAACCATTTTTCGGCCTGGGCCATATCAACGCCCTTGCGGGCGGCGTAATCGGCCACCTGATCCTTGCCCAATTTGCTCATGCCGAAATAGCGCGCGTCCGGGTGCCCGATGTAATAGCCGCTAACCGATGCCGCGGGCGTCATGGCGAAACCGTCGGTCAATTCCATGCCGGCGTTCTGGTGCGCCGCCAGCAGGCTGAACAGCGCCGTTTTTTCCGAATGATCAGGACAGGCCGGGTAGCCCGGCGCCGGGCGGATGCCCTGGTATTTTTCCGTGATGAGGTCTGTGCTGTTCAGGTTTTCATCTGCCGCATAGCCCCAGAACTCTTTCCGCACCCGCTCATGCATCCGTTCGGCAAAGGCTTCGGCCAGCCGGTCGGCCAGCGCCTTGAGCAAGATCGACTGGTAATCGTCATGGGCCGCCTCAAATTCCTTGGCGCGTTCATTACAGCCGTGACCGGTGGTGACCGCGAAAGCCCCCATGTAATCCTTCACGCCGCTGTCCTTGGGCGCGACATAATCGGCGAGGCTAAGATTGGGCCCGCGCGTCTTTTTCATCTGCTGGCGCAGGAAATGGACCGTTTCGGTCACTTTGGTCCGCCCGTCATCGGCGTAGAGCTCGACATCGTCGCCCACCGCATTGGCCGGCCAAAGACCGATCACGCCGCGCGCGGTCAGCCAATGTTCGTCGATGATTTGTTGCAGCATTTTTTCGGCGTCTTTCCAGACACCGCGCGCTGCCTCGCCAAATTTGGCGTCGTCCAGGATAGCGGGATAGGTGCCCTTAAGCTCCCATGTTTGGAAGAACGGCGACCAGTCGATCTTCGCCGCCAATTCCGCCAGGTCGTAATCATTGAACGCCCGGATGCCGGTAAAGATGGGCACCGCCGTTTCATACCCGGTCCAGTCGATCTTAGCGCCGTTGGCGCGGGCGTCTTCGATCGACAGCAACCGGCCTTCGTCCTCACCGGCATCGAAGCGGGTCTTGATCGCAGTATAATCCGCCGCGATCCCGGCGACAAAATCCGCCCGCTTGTCGGTCGACATCAGGTTCTGGGCAACGCCAACGGCGCGCGAGGCATCGATTACATGCACCACCGGCCCCTTATAATTGGGTGCGATTTTGACCGCGGTATGGACCTTCGATGTGGTCGCCCCGCCGATCAACAACGGCACCGTGAACTCCTGGCGCTGCATTTCTTCCGCCACCATCGCCATTTCTTCCAGCGATGGGGTAATCAACCCGGACAAGCCGATCATATCGGCGTTCATTTCCTTCGCTGTCGCCAGGATCTTGGCATAGGGCACCATGACACCGAGGTCGATGACCTCAAAATTATTACATTGCAGAACGACGCCGACGATGTTCTTGCCGATGTCATGCACGTCGCCCTTGACCGTGGCGATCACCATACGGCCCTTGGGCCCACTGCCGGTCGCGGCCTTTTCTGCATCAATGAAGGGGATCAGATGGGCCACCGCCTGCTTCATGACCCGCGCCGATTTCACCACCTGGGGCAGGAACATCTGACCCGAACCGAATAGATCACCGACGATATTCATGCCGTCCATCAACGGCCCTTCGATCACTTCGATCGCATGGTCGAATTTAAGCCGGGCTTCCTCCGTATCGGCGACCACAAAATCGGCGATCCCTTTGACCAGGGCATGTGACAGGCGATCTTCGGCGCTGCCCTCACGCCAGGTATTGTCCTCGACTTTTTCCTTACGGTTACCCTGCAACCCGTCAGCGATTTCCAGTAACCGTTCGGTACTGTCTTCGCGCCGGTTGAGCACCACGTCCTCAACCCGTTCGCGCACGTCTTCGGGAATATCCGCATAGATCGCCAATTGCGCGGCATTGACGATGCCCATATCCATGCCCGCCTTGACCGCGTGATAAAGGAAAGCGGCGTGCATCGCTTCGCGCACCGGATCATTGCCGCGGAAGGAAAATGACAGGTTCGAAACGCCGCCCGAAATATGAACGTGGGGCAAGGTTTCCTTGATTTTGGCGATGGCCTCGATGAAATCGACGGCGTAATTGTTGTGCTCCTCAATGCCTGTGGCCACGGCAAAGATATTCGGATCGAAGATGATGTCTTCGGGCGGGAAGCCGACTTCCTCGGTCAGCAATTTATAGGCGCGGGTGCAGATATCCACCTTGCGCGCATAGGTATCGGCCTGGCCCGTCTCATCAAAAGCCATAACCACCACTGCGGCGCCGTAGCGTAATATTTCGCGGGCGGCAGCCAGGAACGGTTCCTCCCCTTCCTTGAGGCTGATGGAATTGACCACGCCCTTACCCTGCAGGCACTTGAGCCCGGCAATCACCACTTGCCACTTGGAGGAATCCACCATCACCGGCACGCGGGAGATATCCGGCTCGGCCGCCGCCAGGCGCAGGAAACGCACCATCGCTGCTTCCGCATCCAGCATCGCATCATCCATGTTGACGTCGATGATCTGCGCGCCGTTTTCGACCTGCTGACGGGCAACGTCGAGCGATGCATCAAAATTGCCCTCACGGATCAGTTTGGCGAAACGGAGTGAGCCCGCGACATTGGTGCGCTCCCCGATATTGACGAAGCCGCTGCCGCGCCCGGCGCGGCCATCTCCGATTTCGCCGCCGACGGTCATCGGCTCGAGCCCCGAAAGCCGGCAGGCCGGCACGATGTCGGGTATCGGGCGCGGAGATACGTCCTTGACCGCCTCGACAATGGCAGTGATATGTTCGGGCGTAGTGCCGCAACACCCCCCCACGATATTGACAAAACCCGAGCGTGCGAATTCACCCAACAATCCGGCCATGTTCTCCGGCGTATCATCGTAACCGCCGAAGGCATTGGGGAGCCCGGCATTGGGATGGACCGAAACATAGGTACCGGCGACGCGCGCGACCTCCTGCACATGGGGGCGAAGTTCTTTGGCCCCCAACGAGCAGTTAAAACCGACCGAGATCGGCCGGGCATGGGCCACCGCATTCCAGAACCCTTCGGGGGTCTGGCCCGACAGGGTTCGCCCGGAGGCATCGGTGATGGTGCCTGACATCATGATCGGCAGGCGTTCGCCGCGCAGGTCAAACTGTTCGAGCATGGCATAGATCGCCGCCTTCGCGTTCAACGTGTCGAATGATGTTTCGATCATCAACAGGTCGGCGCCGCCCGCGATCAGCCCGTCGATGGATTCCCGGTAAGTCTCGACCAGGTCATCGAAGGTCACGTTGCGAAATCCTGCATCGGAAACATCCGGAGACATCGAGGCGGTACGATTGGTCGGTCCCAACACGCCGGCAACGAAGCGCGGCTTATCGGGGGTCTTGGCCGTCCAGGCATCGGCTGCCTCACGGGCCAGCCGCGCACCCATTTCGTTCAACTCGCGCGCTAGACCTTCCATGCCGTAATCGGCCTGGGAAATAGTGGTCGAATTGAAGGTGTTGGTTTCCAGGATATCGGCGCCCGATTCCAGGAAAGCATCATGGATGCCCCGGATCACATCGGGTTGGCTCAGGGTCAATAGATCGTTGTTGCCCTTGAGGTCGCGCGCCCAATCGGCGAAGCGCGCCCCTCGAAAGTCGGCCTCACCCAGCTTCTCAGCCTGGATCATGGTGCCCATGGCACCGTCAAGCACGAGAATGCGCTCTGCCAACAGCGCGTTCAGCTTTTGTGTCAGATCGGTCACGGTTGGGCCTCGGCCTCCGGTTGGGGGCGGAGCCCCAGGATGTGGGAAATGGCGTAGGCCAGATCGGCACGGTTGAGGGTATAGAAGTGAAATTCGCGCACGCCGCCGTCATAAAGGGCACGACATTGCTCGGCGGCGGCGGTGGCCGCCACCAGGCGCCGGGTCTCGGGATCTTCGTCGAGCCCTTCGAACAGTTGGGCAAATCCATCGGGTATCTTTGCGCCGCACATGCCGGCAAATTTCGTCACCTGGGCAAAATTGGTAACCGGTAGAATGCCCGGCACTATGGGCACATCAATGCCGGCGGCATGCACCTTATCCATGAAACGAAAATAGACGTCTGAATCGAAGAAGAATTGCGTAATGGCGCGCGACGCCCCCTCATCCACCTTGCGCTTGAGGTTGTCTATATCTGCGGCAGCACTTTGCGCCCCGGGATGGGTTTCCGGATAGGCCGCAACGGAGATTTCGAAATCATGGGCCCGCTTGAGCCCGGCCACCAGATCGGTGGCGAAATGGAAACCATCGGGATGGGGCACATAGGTGCCATCGCCCTCAGGCGCATCGCCGCGCAGCGCAACAATATGACGGATGCCCGCCTCCCAATAACGGTCGGCGACGTCAATGACCTCCCCCCTTGAGGCCCCGACACAGGTCAAATGCGCCGCCGGGATCAACTTGGTATCTTTCAGGATTCGGACCACGGTGGCATGGGTGCGCTCACGGGTCGTGCCGCCGGCCCCATAGGTCACCGAGACGAAACGCGGCTTAAGAGGCGCCAACCGGGCAATCGATGCCCACAGGTTTTCCTCCATCTTCTCGGTCTTAGGCGGGAAGAATTCGTATGACGCCTCGATATCAGGGTGCCCAGCAAGGCCGAGGCCATGGGGACGAGCAGCGGCGGGCATATCAGACACCCTCTTTTTTTGTTGATGGGGCCTTCTTGGCGGCCGCAGAATCCGTGACCGCATCTGGCCGCGATGCCAACCATAGTTGGACCGTCAGAGGATCACCCGGCAGCGAGAGCGCCGGCGCGAGTGCCAGACCGGCGGTACGGCACCAGCTTTCTATTTCTGGACCGGAAAATCCAAGACGGCGATGGGCATGCTCGTCACGCAGATGCTCAAGATCATGGGGAGCGAAATCCACCAGCAACAGGCGCCCACCTGGCGCCAATACGCGCCGCGCCTCGGCAATCACCTGACCCGGCTGATCGGCGTAATGCAGGACCAGGTGCACAGTGACCAGGTCGAAACTCTCACTTTCGGCGTTGATGCCGTACATATCGCCGAGGCGCACGGCGCAGTTTGTCAATTTTTCGTGCTCGAGATTCGCCCGCGCCACAGCCAGCATGTCACGGGAACGATCAATACCCAACGCCGACCCGACACGGGGACCAAGAATCGACAGCATCCGTCCAGTGCCGGTGCCGATATCAAGCATGGCGCCTACAGTGGCACTGCCAAGAACATCAAGCACCGCACGCTCAACCTCTGCGTCGTCAACGCGCAACCGGCGCATTTCGTCCCAATGTGCTGCATTTTTGCGGAAATAAGCCGCCGCCGCCGCTTCCCGATCGGCCTTGATCGCCTCCAGGCGCTCGGCATCTCGACGTATGACCGGGTCGTGCAGTGGCACCATATCAATGAAAGCCGCCGCCGCCCGAGCCTGGTCGGTGCCGGCAGCCAGTCGGTAGAAGGCCCAGGTACCCTCGCGGAACCGTGCCAGCAGACCCGCATCCACCATCAGCTTGAGATGGCGCGATACGCGTGGTTGGCTCTGGCCCATGATTTGGGTCAATTCCGATACTGTCAGCTCTGACGCCGCACAGAGCGCCAGCAGCCGGAGCCGGGTGGGTTCCGCTGCGCCGCGCAAGGCACCGAGATAATCGTTCAAATCCAATGTCTTCTCCTTACTAGCCCCGACAAGGAGCCCGCAAGGCTTTTCCATACACGAATTTTATTAATAGAGAAATAAAGATATTTTTATATTTAGTCAAAAAGGTCATCCGACTGCATTTATAGGGCCCATCTGAAAAATCCAGCTGAGGCCCTCGCTGGAGCCCCCGCTCGAGCTTGGGCCGGGGCTAAATCGCCCGATTGCTGCTCTGCCCAATGCTCCTAA
>JBLHLO010000018.1:0-14282 GCA_047621105.1 Alphaproteobacteria bacterium | reverse complement strand
CAGGAAGCAGATAAAGCGATGCGTGCGGTGCGTCAGATGACCGACCATGTGGCGAATGTCAGCGCGGTGGATACGGCCATCGCACCGCCCGCTGCGGCTCAGGAGATTATCGCCAAATTGCGCGCCGCTTCGGCGGGGGCACGTGAACCGTTCACCCTGAGTGAGCCTGATTCAAAGGCGTTGCTCGCGGCCTATGGGGTATCGGTGACCCGTGAACAATTGGCGGCAAGCGCCGAAGCGGCGGTCAAGGCCGCCGATTCCATCGGCTATCCCGTGGTGCTGAAGGGAGTGTCGGCTGACCTTCCCCATAAGACCGAAGCCGGCGCCGTGCTGGTTGGGCTTGAAGATGCTGATGCGGTGCGCGCCGGTTACGCCGAAATCATCGCCAATGTGGCTAAGGCCAAACCGGGGCTGACCCTGGATGGGGTGTTGGTGGCGGAAATGTTGTCCGGTGGTATTGAGTTGGCGCTTGGCATTGCCAATGATCCCGAAGTTGGCCCGGTGGTCATGTTCGGTGGCGGTGGTATTGCACTTGAACTCTATGGCGATGTTGCTTTCGCCGCGCCCGGTGTGGACGCCGCCTGGGCGACGCGGCTGATCAATAAGACCAAGGCGGCACAGTTGCTGGACGGCTGGCGGCGTACCCCCGCCCATGACCGTGCCGCGGTCGAAGCAGCGCTGATCGCCGTCGGTCGTATTGCCCGGGACCTGGGTGATGTGATCGAAGCGCTCGACGTGAACCCGTTCATAGTGCGTCGGGACGGGGAAGGCGGCGTGGCGCTTGATGCCCTGGTGGTGCTGCGTGCGGGGGCGGGGGGAAAATAACACTTTAAAAATAAAGTGTTAAGTGTGGCTGGTATCGTCTTCGTTGATGACGCCTTCAACGGCGCTAGCGATAGCTGCGCTGCGTAAAGCGAATAAACGTTCGGGGGGTACCCGTTCTAGCGCGTCAAATGCGCCAAGCGTTTTTTGAACATCACCGCTGAGACCACAGACGAATAGGCTTTGGCCATTGTTGGTGGCCTGCTCGAACAAATCGTCAATGGCGATAGCGGTGCTGGGATCAATGTAGCTGACATTGGAGAAGTCATATACGACCGCACTGTGCCCCATCACACGGTCCCCGACACGGCGGGCCATTTCACGGGCCGACGCATAGGAAAAAGCGCCGGTGAGGCGGGTAACCAATACCCTGCCGTCAACTTTACGTAAGTTGGCACGTTCCTCATTACTGAGGTTTATGCCATCGCCGTCTGCGCCGTTGCCGTGTTCGATTCCCTTGAGCTGCTCAAATTCAAGGGCCCGCGATGTGACATAGGCGGCAATGATGATGCCCACCGCCACGGCAGTGATAAGGTCCACGAAAACGGTTAGTGCGACGGTAACCAACATCACCAGCGCCTTTGCGCGGGGTACACGGGCGAGCCGTTTGACATAGCCCCAATCGATAATGTCGTAGCCGACTTTCATCAAGATGCCGGCCAGCACCGCATGGGGCACCACTGCGGCAAGCGGGGCGAGACCAAGCACCAGAGTCAACAGTACCAGGGCATGGATCATGCCCGAAAGCGGTGTGCGGCCGCCCGAACGGACGTTGACCACCGTGCGCATGGTTGCGCCGGCGCCGGGTAGGCCACCGATCAGGCCGGCGATCATATTGCCGATACCCTGGCCGATGAGTTCCCGGTCGGAATTATGACGGGTCCGGGTGAGGGTGTCGGCCACCAGCGATGTCAAAAGACTATCGATAGAACCGAGCAAGGCGAGAATAAAGCCCGCCTGGAAAATCTGCCCCATTTGCGCAAAGGAAACAGAAGGCATGACAGGTACCGGCAGGCTGGTGGGAACGGTTCCGATGACCGCAACATTGGGCAGAAAAATCACGCTGGTGAGGGTGCCGAGGACGAGGGCAACAAGGGGGGCCGGGGCGAAGCGGGCGAGCTTTTTGGGCCAGAAAATGACGACGGCAAGGGTGCCAAATGCCAGCATCAGTGCCCCTAAATTGATCTGTCCGGGGTCAAGCATGAGAATGGCATGCAAGCTACCGACGGGGCCGCCTTCGGATGCTGGCAGCCCAACAAATGGTAATAATTGAATTATGATAATGATGATCCCAATTCCGGTCATGAAGCCGGAGACGACGGAATAAGGCGTGTAAATGATGTAACGGCCAAACCGGGCGATACCGAAGACGATTTGCAACGCCCCGCCCAACATGACAATGGCGAAGGCTTCAGGCAGGTTGTTGGCATGACTGGCGATAATCGTGGCCATGACCACGGTCATAGGACCGGTGGGCCCTGATATCTGCGCGGGCGTGCCGCCAAACAAGGCAGCGAAAAAACCAACGGCAATGGCACCATAAAGTCCGGCGATCGGCCCAATGCCGGAAGCAACGCCAAAGGCCAGTGCTAGGGGTAACGCGACCACAGCGGCCGTCAATCCGCCGAATAGGTCACCCTTGATATTTTTTACGGACCAGCCGTTGATGAATCGGTTCATGTTTTTCTATGCATTTTTGGTCACTGGGGTTGCAGAAGTGGTGGCTGAGGTCCTTGGTGAAGGAAGCGTAGGTGCGGGGAAGAACGCCCGGGCCATTGGTAAAGAGGAAACTCTGCAAACCCGCCATTTTATGTAGCAGCTATTGTGGCCTCAAAAGATAGGTTTATTTAAGTTTCAATGGAGCTTTCCCCCAGGTCACGCTCGGCCTTTTGTCATAAATCAAAACGCATGCTTCTTGCCCTAGTTTGAATACCTCGTTATCGCCGGGGCCTTCAATTTTTCAGGGGCAATCTGGAGGCATGTGAACGCCACAATTGCACCACAATTTGGACATATCTCTCAACAATTGGAGGACGTATTTAAGGGCCCCAACGTGACAGTAGCTTTTAGTTAGAGGAGGTTGATCCCACATGTATGAGGTTCGTAAATTAGAGGCCGGGGACGCAGTAGAATACCGGGACATCCGCCTGGAAGCCCTGGAAGCTTGCCCAGAAGCGTTCGGTGCTTCCTATGCCGAGGACCAGGGCCTGCCCGTCGCCCGTTATGAAGGGGCGCTCGCGGCAAATCAAATTTACGGCGGGTTTAAAGGGGGGCAACTCCAAGGGGTGATCGCCGTTTCGCGCCCCAATTTCATCAAGACCCAGCACAAGGCAGCCATTTCCGGAATCTATGTGCGCAATGGCGCGCGCGGGACAGGCCTGTCCGATGAGCTTTTAAAATTTACGTTCCACCATGCAGGCAAAAAAATTGAATGCCTGCACGCCCGTACGGCGACAGCCAACGAAGCAGCGGTTGCGTTGTTTAAGCGCAATGCGTTCGATATATACGGCACTGAGGCCCGCGCGCTCCGTCTCGAAGATGGCCGCTACGTCGATGAATACCTGATGTGCCGGACGATGACCCGTTAAGGCCAAGGGTTCCGCCTTTCCCGTTTTGTTAAAGTTCTGCTAGCCTGTCATTCCATACATGGAAAAATGGGGGCTGATCACATATGACAGCGGATGAAGTCCCGGAAGGCGGGCGTGCCGAAACCGCTTTTGCGGTGCTGATGGCGGGCTTCGTTGTGGTGTTGGTACTGACCAATATCATCGGCGTTAAGCTGTTTCTGGCATTCCCTGAAAGCCTGCCGAATGGGTTGTTCGGCGAGGCGATCACCCTGACTACCGGGCTAATCACCTATCCCCTGACGTTTTTGCTGACCGACATCGTCTGTGAGGTTTATGGCCGCAAGCGTGCCAACCTAATGGTGGCGACCGGGTTTTTCATGAGCCTGATGACCCTGATACTGATCCAAATCGCGCTGGCCCTGCCGGGCGCGCCTGCCTGGTCATCCTCCAATCCTCATTTTCCAAGTGTCGATGCCATGCAGCGCGCCTTCGAATCGGTCTTCACCCTGCCGGGGGTACTGATCTTCGGTTCAATGACCGCTTATCTGGTGGCCCAATTGCTCGACGTTAAATTGTTTCATTTCTGGAAAGATTTAACCGCGGGCCGTCATTTGTGGTTGAGAAACAATGCCTCGACCATGATCAGCCAAATGGTCGATACGGTCATCGTCAATTCGATTTTTCTGGGGATCGGTCTGGGTCTCGATTGGGGGCTGGTCGGCAAGATCATCGTCGCCAGTTACTTGTTCAAACTGGTCATGGCGGCGCTGGATACGCCGTTTATTTATCTCGGCGTAGGGATGCTGCGGCGCTATCTCGGATTGGATAAGACTGCGGCGCGAGCGTGAGTGTTAGCCGGCGTATTTGCGCAAGCCCGCTTCATAGGCTTCGTTAAAAGCATCTTCGAGCTTTTCATTGAGCCCGCGGCAGCCCGCCACCACCATTTCACCCCATTCGATGTAATCGCGGATCTGTTCGTCGCTTTGTCCCTCGGGCCGGTGGGCAAGCCGTTCGCGGATATTGGATGTCTTATCGGCAATTTTGAGGAGCTTTGCCGGGGCCGATAATTCATGGGCATGATCGACCTGGTGGCGACGGCGGTCGACCTCACTGAGGTCAGCGGGGTCGGTCACTTCTTCGACGATATCGGCGACGGCCGGGCCGAATAGGGCGCGCAGCTCATCTGGGGTGGTTCCGGTATCTTCCAACACGTCGTGGAGGACACCGGCGGCCACCAAGGCTGCGTTATTCCCCTCGGTGGCGTAGGCGAGCAGATTCGCGACCTCGGCTAGATGGTTCAGGTAGGGCTCGCCCGAAGCGGCATTGCGATGCTGGCCAGCGTGCTGGACGGCGGCGAATGCATAGGCGCGGGCAAGCAGGGTGATATTGGCGTCGGGGGGGCTCATGGCGGCTGACTCTAAGGCTTTAGGGGGTCCCTGCAAAGGGCTGAGGGCAGGGGGCGCATCCACTGGATATGGGGGAAGCGATTGCCGTGGGGCGGAGGGGGGACTAGAATTTAAAGGCAAGATAGGGAACGGGCCTAATAGAGAAGCCCAATAGGAAATTCAAGAAAGGGGAATCCATGACTCCAGAAGAAAATGAAGCGCTCACCCGCGTCGGTCCCGGTACGCCCGGGGGAGAGATGTTGCGCCGCTACTGGTGGCCGGTTTACCTGTCGGCAGAATTGAAAGACAAGCCGGTCGAAGTACGCCACCTGGGGGAAGATTTTGTTATTTTCCGTGACGGTTCCGGACAGACCGGCATCGTGGCGCGCCATTGTCCGCACCGGGGCGCATCGCTGGCGCTCGGCCGGGTCGAAGAGAATGGCATCCGTTGCTGTTATCATGGCTGGAAGTTTGCCACCAACGGGCAGTGCCTTGAAATGCCGGCTGAACCCGAGGGCTCGCCCCTGGTGAGTGAGACGCAAATTCGTGCGGGCCACGTGCAAGAAGTGAGCGGTTTTGTTTATGCCTATATCGGTCCGGATCCCGTGCCGGAACTGCCCAAATGGGATCTTTTGTTCCGTGAAGATTGCCACCGTGAAGTCTGGGCCAAGAAGGATTACTGCAATTGGGTACAGCGTGCAGAAAACGGCGCCGATCCCTATCACTCGATGGCGCTGCATGCCCCGGTCTATCCCTCCATTGCCTTGAAGCGTCCGGAGGTGGAGTGGGAGCGCAAATGGTACGGCATCCGTCAGTGTTCGCAATATCCCGATAAGCTCCGCAACGTCAGCCACCAGATTTTCCCCTCATCGACACGCCGCCATGGCGCCCGTGTCGGTACCGAGCCGAGCGAATTTCTGCATATCCGTGTGCCGGTGGATGATTTCACCACCCAGACTTTCTATGTCAAAGCCAACATCGCACCCGAAGGGCCATACCGGATGACCTGCAAGGGATTCCTCGATGTGGTGCCTGGTGTTTATGCACGGGTGGAAGATGGTTGGTGGGGCATTCATTCCAATGAACAGGACCGCGCCGCCCAGGAAAGCCAGGGGCCGATCTACGATCGTTCCAAGAATGAACACCTCGGCACGTCGGATCAGGGCGTGGCTCTGTTCCGTAAGATGGCGTTTGAATCCATCGAGGCGGTCAAGCAGGGGAAGGATCCAGTCGGTATCGTTCGTGATGCATCGACCAACGAAGTGGTTATCTTCGATTCGGCCAAGAATTTTTCCGACGAGTCCCGCGCACTGGGTGAGGAATTAGCGATATAGCGTGTCACCTGCATAAGTTAACGCCAGATGGAAAATTCCAGACGGCCTAACAGAGGAACATCCCATGGCCATTGAAATTGTCGATGTTGTTGGCCTCGCCCATGAGCGCAAAAAGCGCAAGATGATCATGGACACGCGTAAGATGCATGCGTGGATGCATTATTATCCCAATCCGGGCGACCACGATGATTTGCACTGCCATCCCGGCGACCAGACCTTCCTGGTGCTGGAGGGCCAATGCACCATGCATTTCCCCGATGGTGGCAACGGCGTGCTTAATTCCGGTGGCGTGGCGTTGATTGAGGGCGGCTCCTTCTACAGCCTGGAAAACACCGGGGATGGACCCTTGGTACTGATGGGGACGCGCACCGGGCCGCACAGCGCCAATAAGCACATTAATTATGAGACCGGTAAGGACATGCGCGGTGTCCGCGAATCACGTAGCGAAAGCTACGGCGCTCATGTCGCGCCCAAGGGATTAGAAGTCGACGCGGGCTGAGCCATTAACAGTCTCGGTTCGTAACCAAAATTCTTAGGAAGGAAATAAATCATGGCCATTGAAATTGTCGACGTGCTGGGCCTTGCCCATGAACGTAAGAAGCGCAAGGTCATCATGGATACGCGCAAGATGCATGCGTGGATGCACTATTATCCCGAGCCCGGCGACCATGATGATTTGCATTGCCACCCTGGCGACCAAACCTTCATGTGCCTGGAGGGCCAATGCACCATGCATTTCCCCGATGGTGGCAATGCGGTGATGAAGCCGGGCATGACGGCCTTGATCGAGGGGGGCTCGTTCTATCGGCTGGAAAACACCGGTACCGGGCCGATGATCATGATGGGGACGCGCACCGGGCCCAATTCCGCCAATAAGCATATCAATTACGAATCCGGCGAAGATTACCTGGCGATGCGCGGCAAGCGCGAAGATCGCGTCAATGGTTTCATCATGTCGTCGGAAAAGGAAAAGGCCGGGACGGCCGAGAAAAATTAAACCGGCCCCTTGAGCGAATAGAAAACGGCGCCCCTTCACAGGGACGCCGTTTTTTTATGTCAGGGTGACGGGATTAGTCGCGGAAGCTCGGGTCGGCCGCATCGAGCATCTCAAGATGTGCTGGCCATTCCTCATCCGGTTCATCTTCATTGCGGGGACGGTTGGACTGGCTGGCCGCATGGGCGACCACGTCGTCGGATGGCAGGCGGAGCTTGGTGCCCCCCGCCATACAGGCAACTTGTACCCGGCAGGCGGTTTCCAGTGAATACATCCAGCGGAAGGCGGTCCAGATTTGGGGGCCGGCGACCAGCAGGCCGTGGTTGCGCAGGATCAACCAATTGCAGGTGCCCAGGTTAGCCACCAGGGATTCGCGCTCTTCAAGGTCCGTCGCGTAGCCTTGATAGTCGTGATAGGGCATGCCCGGAATAAACTTCATCGATTTCTGATTGACCGGCAGTAGCCCGCATTCCATGGCCGATACGGCCATGCCGGCAGTGGTGTGGGTATGGATAACGCAATTGGCATCCGGGCGCGCGCCCAGCACGGCTGAATGGATGACATAGCCCGCCCGGATCACCGTATGGGGCGTATCGTCAAGGATTTCACCATCGAGGTTGATCTTGATCAGGTCAGAGGCGCGGATTTGGCTGAACAACTGTCCTTTGGGATTGAGCAGGAATTCATCTTTGGTGCCCGGTACGCGGGCGGAAATATGGGTCGAAGTCTTGTCGTCCATACCGTAATGGGCGGTGAGCCGGTAGCAGGCGGCAAGATTAACGCGGGTTTCGTGCTCCGCCTCAGTCATGTTGGCACCGTGACGGGTTGCGCGCTTGATGGCGACTTCGGTGACCATGGGAATCTCCCCTAAATGGTGGATGCCAGCCTCTTATGGGCTTTGGGCGCTAGGACGCCGATTCTAAGCGTGGGCGGTGTTCTGATCAACGCCTGTCTCTTGGTGGCGCGGGGAGGTTGCGTGGGCGGCTGATCCGGTCTAGGAAATTCCTAAGCAAATGGGCGTTCTTCCGAGAAGTGGAAAGGGCCTGGAGAACGAAAGGGAGAGCCATGACTACATTGATCACCGGTGCCGGGTTGGTGGGCACCAGTTTCGCGCAGCAGGCCCTGGAACGGGGGGAGGACGTGGTGTTCTTCGATCCTGAGCCCCGCGCCGATTTCATCGAACTCAAGCTCGGGAATAACAAGGTGCCCCAGGTGCGTGGCGATGTGCGCAGCCTGCCTGACCTAATCAGTGCCATTCAAGATCATAAGGCGACCACCGTCGTACACACCGCCGGGATCATCGGCGGTAAGGTCGATGACATTCTCTATGCGGCGCTACAAATCAATGTCCAGGGCACGATCAATGTGGGGGAGGCGGTCAGGCTGACCGGTGTTAAGCGGCTCGTGCATATTTCCACCTTCGGCGTTTACGACATGCGTCGTGACGTGCCCAAGGTGATGGGCGAGGACTTCCACCGTGGCCATGGCCGCGCTTACGGTAATTCCAAGGTTGCGAAGGAATTGATGCTCGAGGCCTATCAGGCGAAATACGGGTTTGAGCTGATCGGCGTGCGTCCGGCCAACGTCTTCGGCAATGGCCATTTTTGGTCAGGTTCGGGCGGCGGCGGCAAGATTCATGAGATGGTGCTGGCCGGGCTCGACGGCCGGCCGGCGCAAATCCCCGCCGGACAGACCGTGGCCAATGAATATATCTATGCCAAGGATATCGGCGGCATCGTCAATGCTGCGGCGACGGCACCAATCCCCAAGCAATTATGGTTCAATGCCGGCACCGGCATTTTGACCCCGTTCGAGGAGTTGGTGACGGTCATGAAAAAGTTCTTCCCGAACTTTTCTTATGAAGTGTTGCCGGGCAAGGCGGGCAAGGATCGTGATACCGTGCTCGATATTTCGGCGGCAAAGGCGCAGATCAACTGGACACCCAAATATGATCTCGAAACGGCGATCGGCGATTATATCGAGGAAGTGAAGACGCGCGGGCGGGCTTAAGCGGGGGCCTTGGCTGGAGATTCTTCGGCGCTCGCCATCATCAGTTGCTTGACGAAGGCGATGTGCAGCCGCAGATGATAAAGCTGTTCGGCATAGCCCAGCGGTAGCTTCAGGTGCCCGGCCTCGCGCTGCATTTCGTCCAGGCGCGTTTCCAGCTCTTCACGGCTCGGCACGTTTTCGCCGACATAAACCACCGCCTCGATCTCGCGTAATTCCTTGTACCAGCGGAGAATCTTCCGGCGCACGCCCCAGCGGTAGGCGGGCGGGGCAATTTTGAAGAGCGGAATCATGATGGTGATCAACGGCACCAACATGATCAGCAAGCGTTCCACCAATACGGCCGCCCAAAATGGCAGCACCCGGCGCAAGAAAGTGGGCCCTGACTTGAAGTAACGCCGGGCATCGCTGGAAAGCGGGAAATCAACGAAATTTGGTGACGGAAAAGTATTGGCCGGGGTGAAATGATTGCCCGGTTGATGAACCCGGTTTGCCGCCCCTAGGACCAAGTCGATCAGCGCGGGATGCAGATCATCGCGGGCGACCAGCGCTGCTGTCGGCGCCACCAGATCGAGGCTTGTGGGGGGAATATTCGCATCAAGCGCCAACACCCCTTCGGGCACTTGGATACGCGATAGGTAGCTGTAAAGCCGCGTGTAAGTTTCTGCGCGGGCAAAATTGAGGATGCGGACGGCCGGATTGCGGATCAGGCTGGCCATGCTGTCGGATACGCGGGCGGAGACGAAGAAGGCCGCGTCTATTTCACCACTGGCTAGCGCTTGGGCCGCCTGGCTACCCCCAATGGATTGGAAGGTGGCATTTTCATCATCGATACCGTTGGCGACAAGCATCGTCTTGGCAAGAACGCGGGTGCCCGACCCTAGGTTGCCGAGGGCGATCCGCTTACCCTTGAGATCGTTGATGCGTTTGACATCGCCTGAGGCGCGCACGAACAGCCACAGGGGTTCCAAAAATACACTGCCCAGTGATACCAGCTTAGGCGCCCCAAATGGGTCACCAATCCCGCCTTGGACAAAGGCGACATCAACGCCACTTTTCGGATCATTGAGCAGCCCAAGGTTCTCAGTAGCGCCGGCCGTGTGGCGGATAGTGACTTGGAGACCAGCCTCCGCCAATACCTTCTGGTAGCGCTTCGCATAATCGGTATAGGCCCCATCGGGGGAACCCGTGGCAATGACAAGGGCCTTGGGCGGGGCGGGGTCGACGAATTGCCAAGTAAAAAGGAAACCAGCCGCGATCAAGAGGCCGATTGGTACGTAAATCTTTATGAAATCCCACATTTTACCGGGTCCTGTCCGTCGAAAGATGGGTGACTTTAAGCGCCTGGGACTTGGGGGGCAACTATCCCTGAATGGGTAAAATGCTGGCAAGGTAAGACACTGTCCGCTACCGTTTAGAGAATAGGTGGGTGACCCGCCGACAGAGAGGAAAATACTATGATCGATGCGTATCTTTGGACCACGGGCAACGCCCGCAAAATCTTCGTCATGTTCGAAGAAGCCGGGATCGACTACACCTGCCGTATTGTCAACATTCGCAAGGGGGAACAGTTTGCCCCCGAGTTTCTGAAAATTAGCCCGAATAACAAGATCCCGGTCATCGTCGATCATGATGGCCCGGACGGGGAAACGGTTTCGGTTTTCGAATCAGGCGCTATCTTAGAATACTTGGCCGATAAATCGGGGCAATTGCTGCCGAAGTCAGGCGCGGCGCGTTACAAGGTGATCGAATGGTTGCATCTGGTGGCGGCTAATTTGGGGCCGTCCCTGGGACAAGCCCATTACTTCGTCACCGAATTTCCCGAGGGGAATGCACATGCGGCGGATCGGTTCCGCAATGAAACGGCGCGCCTTTTTAGGGTGCTGGATGAACAACTCATAGATAAGGATTGGATTGCCCTGCCGGAATATACCATTGCCGATATTTCAGCCTATGGCCGGGTGCGCGGCTGGAAGAACGCCGGCGTGCAGATTGATGACACGCCACGGCTAAAAGATTGGCTGGAACGGATGGAAGCACGCCCCGCGGTCAAACGGGTCGATGGCATTATCCAAGACTACAACGCCAAATTGCGTGGCGATGTTGCGGAAGACCAGCACTCGATCCTTTACGGCGAGCGGCAGTTCCAGCGTAGGTGAGGGGAACTAAAGCTTTCCCTCTGCTTTCAGCTTGAGCATCTCGTCGCGGTTGCGCAGGATTTTTTCATCCATCCCAGCGTCCACCAGTGCACCCATTTTGTCGGGATCGAAGAGACCCGCCTGCATGTCATAGGTGGTGCCGGGGCGATACTGAATCCAGTGCTTGAAATGGGTGCATTCCTGGGGCGTGTCGAAATTATCGATATAGGTTTCGATTTCATTGCCGTCGGGGTCTGCGTAATAGAACGACGTGGATTGACCGTGATTAATGCAATGGGTCGGTGAAATTTTCCATTCCTTGGCCTGACGGTAGAGCGCAATTAAATCCTTGAGGGTGCGGTATTTGAAGGCTGCATGGGCGATCCCTGCACGTCCTTTGGCAAACTGACCTCCCTTGCGTTCAAGAAGGGCGAAGCGGTGATCATATTCGTCGAAGCTGATGAAGCACGCGCGCCCGCCGTCACCGCCTTCGTCCCGTTTGTCGCGGTAATTGGTCACCGTGCAATTGAACATATTGAGATAGAAATCGACCATCTTCTCGAAATTTTCATCGGTGCCGATCGAAACGTGGATCAGGGCTTCCGGCTTGGGGGCGCTTCCTCCGGTGATGCGTTCGCCTTCCTTGGGCAGATAGTGTTCGACGAAGTTTTCGTACCAAATTTTGTCGTCGGTCCTGATGTCGCCTGTATCGCCTTCCGCCATGATGCTCTCCAATGAAGTTATGCGTTATGTGTGCCGGATCGCCCGGCCCGTTATCGTCTTGTTCTTTACCTAATTGAATCCCAATCCCAACTGGGGGGGAGCGGGTCTTCAACGATCTGATTGCGTAAGCAGCCGATGCCTTCGATTTCAGATTCGAGAATATCGCCGGGTTTAAGGAACTTGTCCAGTTGTCCACCGCCGCCCTGGGCCACCCCTTCGGGGGAGCCGGTGGTGATGACGTCACCGGGCAGTAATTCGATCTGCGAGACATAGGCGATGATGTCGGAAAGTTTCCAGATCATATCGCTGGTATTGGCATTTTGACGGATGTTGCCATTGACCCGGGTCGCCAAGTTCAGGTTATTGGGATCTTTGATTTCGTCCGCCGTGACGACGCAGGGCCCTAGTGGGCAAAACCCGTCGAAGCTCTTGGCCAGGAGCCGGTTACCCTCGGCCCGTTCCATGCGGCCGACATCACGTGCGGTCACATCATTGGCGACCAAATAACCGGCCACCATGTCCAGAGCCTTTGCGCGCGGTACATTCTTGCAGCGTTGGCCGATAACGACGGCCAGCTCCGTTTCGTAATCGAGCCGTTGGGTAGCTTGGGGATGGACGATATCGTCATGGGGCCCGATCACCGCGGAAGCCCCCTTGAACCAGGTCGAGGGTAGCTTGTAGGGGAGCTTGGTATCGCTCATTTCCGCTTTATGGGCGCCGTAATTCCGTCCTGCGGCGATCACCTTGGAGGGGGCAACGGGCGCAAACAGGGTGGCATCATCGATGTGCAGGAATAGGGGTTCATCGTCGAGGCCCCGGGCATCGGGATGATCAGCTTTCAACCCGGGCAGCCATCCGGCGGTTCGGGTGGCTTCAGCCAAAGCCACAGGCCCGCCAGCAAGGAGTGCGGCCGCTTCTGAAGGCATGCGTAAGGCGGCGATGGCTTCGGCTTGCAGGTCGCCGGCTTCCCACAACATCCGGGCGTAGCCGGCCCGGGCATCGGCGATCACCCCATCGGCCAGCATGATGCCGAGGCGCCGGTGCCGCGGACGGTCACCTTTTGCCATATAGCTTACTAATTTCATTGGTTTTATTGCCTCTGCGAACGCCGTTCAACTGGGTCATGGGTTGTTTTTCTGATTTTAAGCAGACTCGCGCATATCTGAAAGCCCTCCCGGTTGACCGGCTCTCCCAATTCCGCCAATCTAACGGCCAAGACCGTGGGTAAACCAACTACGGCAGCACCTTGACCGTGGCCAATCTGGTCGGTCAAACCATAATTTTAGGATAAGGGAGACTTACTCCGATGAATAGAATAACGACCCTGAGTGCGGCTTTCGTGGCCGGCATGGCGATGACCTCGCTGGCCGGGGCGGCGGAGCTGCCCAAGACCACCCAGAAGATGCTGAAGGCGCTCAAGCTTGATGGCAGCGTCATAAAGGGTATTGATGAGGAATTGAAGGTTCCCCAAGCCTGGCTCGATACGGCGCGCAATAAGGAAAAGGTGGTTAACATCTATACCACCATGCGCCCCAAAGCCTGGAAGAAGATGCATGACATCTGGAAGGAACGTTATCCGGGCATCAAGCTCAAGCATTCCGAGGTGCGGACCTCATCGCGGCGTTATATCCGTCCCTTGGCGGCCTTCAAGGAAGGCCGCTATCTGACCGATGTCGTCATGGGCTTGTCGGGCAACGTCTACCTGTTCCGCAATGCCAAGGCTTTTGAGAGCGTTGCTGATATTCCCAATTATAAAAACCATGTCGATAACGACGTCAAACAGCCGGACCATATTGCGGTGCCGACGCGCGCCCGTTTCTGGTGCATGGCCTACAACACCAAGCGGGTGAAACAGTCCGATCTGCCTAAGACCTGGGATGATTTGGTCAATTCCAAGCGTTTTGCAGGCAAGAAACTGCTGATCGGTAACCGGCCTAACAACTGGTTGTTGAACCTTTGGGAAGCCAAGGGCGATGCTTGGGGTAAGGATTTTTCGACCAAGCTCATGAAAAATCTGCAGCCGCAACTGCGGAAGGAAGGCATGAGTGCGCTTCTGAATCTGGTGGTGCTGGGTGAGGGCGATGCGGCCCTTCCTTCGGCGATGAATCGGGTCGCGCCATTGCACGACAAGGGCGCGCCGATTGGCCATCATTGCCCTGAACCGGTGGTGTTCACAGTTTCAGAACTCGGTATTTTTAAGAACTCTCCGCATATCAATGGTGCCAAAATCTGGGTGAATTGGTTCCTTTCCAAGGAGGGGCAGATCGCCCAGTTCTGGGCTAACGGGTCCACCCCCATTCATAATGAATTGC
>JBLHLO010000017.1:0-14535 GCA_047621105.1 Alphaproteobacteria bacterium | reverse complement strand
CGCGCCGTTGCCATTTTTACCGTTATTTTCACCGCAGGCATTTTTACCACGGTCATTTTCCCTGGGGCGATCGGCTTTACCGTAAGGCCGGCTGTTGCCCAGGACGTGACGCCGGAGATGGAAAATCGCTCTGATCAGTTCGACGTGCCGTATGTGCCATCTACCACGGCGGTGCTTAACACTATGTATAACTACACCAAGCCAACCAAAGACGATTACATCATGGACCTTGGCTCCGGTGATGGGCGCATCGTCCTCAATGCCGCCAAGAAATTTGGCGCCGCCGGTCATGGCATGGATCTCAATGAGGGTCTCGTCGCGGTCGCCAATGCGCGCGCGCGCAGCGCCGGTATCGCCGACCGTGCCAAGTTTTATGTGCGCGATCTGTTCAAGGAAGATATTTCCAAGGCGACCATTGTCACCATGTACCTGCTGCCGGAAGTGGTGATGCAGTTGCGGCCTAAACTGTTCAAGGAACTGCGGCCTGGCGCACGCATCGCTTCCCATGACTACCACATGGGCGATTGGCGCTTCGATGCGGCCAAGGTCGTGGAATCCAAGACTAAAGGCGAAGAAGACATTGTCTATTACTGGAAAGTGCCGGCCAAGGTCGCCGGCATCTGGACTTGGGAGATCGCATATCCGGGGTATTTGGACAAGCCGCAACAACTGCGGGGGTATATCAAGCAGCATTATCAGGACATCGACGGCCAGGTGAATATAGGCTTGCTGCCCACCCGTATTCACGACGCCAAAATGGATGGAACAAAAATTATCTTTTCCATTACCGGCGAACTGGAAGACCGCATTGTCCGCCAAGATTACACAGGCACTGTGAACGGCAACCGTATTTCAGGCACGGTCCGTCTACGTGGGGGCGTCGAGCCCAAAACCTTTGCCTGGTCGGCCTTCCGCTCCCAGGCAGATAATTAGACCGTGCGGGCTGGCATCATGACCGGGCCGGGGTGTCACTGATGGCTGCGCCAAGCGCCATTCTGAGGGTGCGTGACGGCGTCGCGCTGATGGTCGGTATGGTCGTCGGTATCGGCGTGTTCAAGGCGCCATCGCTGGTCGCGCTTAAGCTCGGAGATCCGCTTCTTATTCTTGGCCTTTGGGCGGCAGGCGCTATCCTCGTGATGATTGGTGCGTTGTGTTACGCGGAACTGGCATCGGCCTACCCCGATGCGGGTGGTGAGGTCCACTTCCTGACCCGCGCCTTCGGGCCGGGCACTGCTTTCCTGTTCGCCTGGGGGCGTCTGGCCGTGGTGCAAACGGGGGCAATCGCGGCGGTTGCATTTGTATTTGGTGACTATGCCCAACGGCTTGTGCCGCTTGGGGCGGTTGGGCCGTCGCTTTATGCCGCCCTTGCTGTGGTTGGGCTGGGCTGGCTCAATATTACTGGTGCGCGGCTTTCAGCGCGTGTGCAAAGCGGGCTCGCTGCAGTATTGATTGTGGCGGTGTTAGCCATGGCGGTGCTTGGCTTTGTACTCGGTCCGACCATCCCGGCACCCGCGTCCGGGGCTGCTCCAGGATCCGGGGATGTGTTGGCGGGCATCGGATTCGCCATGATTTTTGTCATGTTGACCTATGGCGGCTGGAATGAAGCAGCATATCTGTCTGCGGAGTTAAAGGATGTGAAGCACGCCATGGTGCGCATGGTGATGATTGCGACTGCGATTGTCACGATCCTTTACCTCGCCCTTAACGCTGCTTATCTCCATGTTCTTGGGGCCACCGCCATGGGGGCGTCATCGGCCATTGGGGCTGATTATATGCGGGCGCTCCTGGGGCCATCCGGGGCTGCATTGTTAAGCCTGATTGTGATCATTGCCGCGGCAACGACAATGAATGCGACGATCTTCACCGGTGCACGCTCGGCTTATGCCATGGGCCGCGATAGCGGCATCTTTGCCGGGCTCGGGCGCTGGGATGCCGGGGCCCAGGGGCCGGTTAATGCCCATCTGGTTCAGGGCGCGATCGCGCTTGGGCTGATTGCGCTCGGGACGGTGACACGTCAGGGCTTTACCACCATGGTTGAATACACCGCGCCGGTGTTTTGGTTCTTCCTGATGCTGACCGGTGTTGCGTTGTTCGTCTTGCGCCGCAAAGGGCAGGCCCCGGTTAGCAGCTTCCGTGTGCCGCTTTACCCGCTGACCCCCCTCGTGTTCTGCGCGTCATCGGCCTTCATGCTGCATGCTTCGGTCGCTTATACCGGGGCCGGAGGGTTGATCGGCGTAAGCGTCCTGGCGCTTGGCTTGCCGCTTTGGTGGTTCGTCCGTCGCCGTCCCGTGCCGCTACCGGAAGTGGCCGGATAGGGGTCCCGGTTCCCCAGACGACAAGATTGCATTACATTAGCGCAATGCGTCTTCTCTATCATATCCCGCTTTGTCCTTTTAGCCGCAAGGTCCGCCTCGTTCTGAACGAAAAGGGGCTCGATCACCAATTGCAGGTGGAAAAGGTGTGGGAGCGCCGCGATGCTTTCCTGGCATTGAACCCGGCGGGGCAAGTCCCCGTGTTGGTGGAAGGCGATGATTCCGCCACCGGCCCGGTGTTAGCCGAATCACTGGCCATCGCAGAATATTTGGAAGAAATTGCGCCCACCCCGGCGCTGATGGGTGCGACCCCTGCTCATCGTGCCGAGGTGCGCCGGTTGGTCCTGTGGTTCGATCTTAAATTCGACCGCGACGTGACCCGTAATCTCGTCGGCGAAAAGATCATGAAACGCTTTCTTGGTCTGGGTGCCCCCAATTCAGCCGCCATCCGGGCCGGGCATGCTAATTTGCCGATCCATCTCAATTATATATCTTACCTGGTCGAACGGCGCAGTTGGTTGGCTGGGGATCAGATGTCTTTGGCGGATGTGGCGGCTGCCGCACATCTGTCCTGTATCGATTATATTGGCGATATCCCTTGGGAGAAATATGAGCTCGCCAAGAATTGGTATGCGCGGATTAAGTCACGCCCATCATTCCGGCCGATTCTGGCAGATCATATTGCAGGAATGCCGCCCCCCAAGCATTATGCCGACCTCGATTTTTAACCCCACCTGATGGATGATACGGAAACAATGGCCAAGGATAAGAGACAACCCCAAACCCCGCTCGAAGAACTGGGGCCGCGCACGGGTGATGAAACCCCGCACGAACTGATTTATCGTGGCTATTTGCTGGGCTGGATTCACTTCGGGACCAAGCTCGCCATCCTCAATCGGCCTGGCTCACCCGTCTATAACGCTTATGAAAACTGGGCCCCGATCGGGCTCATCGGGTTCATGTCGCTCTATACCGGGGTGACCTCCAGCTGGCAGGCGGGGCTGTCGTTATTTGCTGCGCTGGCCTTCTTCGGCTTCTTATTTTTGCCGCGCTACGTGCTGAAGAAGCTGCGTATGCGGGTGCTGGATAAATCTTTTAGAAGCGAAGGTGGTTGGCATGAATTATGGCAATCGGGCGGTATTTCTATGCGTCTCGGCATGGATCCCAGCATCGAGTGCGATTCGCCCGACGGCGACTGGCAGGCGTTTGCCCACACCTATCTCGACAAACCCGACGATTCGTAAAACGCTTTAGCGCCCCCCTGCGAGACGCTTGAGTGCGGCGCGCGCCGTGACGCCGGTCGTGCCACTGGGGTCAAGCGTCGCCGCCTTGGTAAAAGCCGTTCGCGCACCATTGCGATCGTTTAACGCTTCCAACACCAGTCCCCGTTCCAGCCAGGCGCCGGGCGATTGCGGCGCGAGCTTGAGCGATGCCGCTATGTCTTGGCGCGCGAGGTCTAATGATCCCACCCGCCGCCAGGCGGCGGCGCGCAGTACCCATGCTTCTGCATTGCCAGGGGCGCGTTCAATGGCCGTGTTGAGATCTTCGAGTGCTTCAAAATTCTTGCCTTGGGCACCCCGTACCACGGCGCGAGCGATATAGAGCGCGGCGTCATCGGGCTGAAGTGACAACGCTAGGCCATAGGCGTCGTCCGCCCGGTTGGCGTGTCCGGCGTCGATCCAGGCACCGGCGGCTTGCGCATACAGCTCAGCCCGTTCCGCGGCGGGCGCGTCAAGGCTGTCACGGGCAAGGTCGAACAGTACCTTGGCTGCCTGTGCGGCGCGCCCTTTCTTGCGCAAGGCAGTGCCGACACAATGGCGTGAGGCCGCCCGTTGTCCGGCCGCCCACAAGGCTTTGGCCTGTTTGAGCGCCTGATCCGGTGCCGTGCGGGCCAAGGCCATGCAGGCCCCGTAGTCCTGGCCGGCTGTGGGCGGGGATCCTTGGGCGGCGGCTAGAATCAAGGCGGCGGCAAGCTTTGGTAGGGCGAACAGGACGGGCATGGGCCCATCATTTCCCGCACTGGGGATAACCGCAAGCGCTGGTTCACGGATGGCAGTCTTGCCCCTATGATTGCCGGCCATGGATGCGGAAAAATTTAAACGACTGTTTTGTTTCGGCTATGGCTATTCGGCTGCCGCCCTGACCCGGTTGCTGGTGGCAGATGGCTTCGCGGTGGCGGGGACCGTACGCAATCTGGAAAAGAATAAAGCCCTAATATCTCAAGGGGTTGAACCTTTCGTCTTCAATGGCCGCGATCACCTTGCCGCAGATGCGCTTGATGGGGTCACCCATGTTCTTGTGTCCGTGCCCCCATTGGACGGGGCCGACCCGGTGCTCGCCCGTTGCCGTGACCAATTGGCGGCGCTCAGGCCTGATTGGATCGGCTATCTCTCGACCACTGGGGTTTATGGCAACCGTGATGGCGCTGCGGTGGACGAAGGATCGGCGTTGAAACCGACATCCGATCGGGCTAGGGCGCGGGTGCAGGCGGAACTCGGTTGGCTGCGTTTCGGCGATGAAAACGATATCCTCGTTCAGGTGTTTCGCCTGGCCGGAATTTATGGACCCGGGCGCAGCGCGCTCGATCAACTGCGGGCCGGAACCGCCCGGCGCATTGATAAACCGGGGCATCTGTTTTCGCGTATTCACGTGGACGACATAGCCCGAACCCTTACCGCATCAATCGCGCGCCCGCGCGCCGGGGGCATCTATAACGTCTGCGATGATGAGCCGGCGGAGCCGCGGGCGCTGATCGAATATGGGGCCGCACTTCTTGGCATCGATCCGCCGCCTTTGGTTGCCTTCGCCGATGCGGCGTTTTCCGACATGGCGCGGAGCTTCTGGGCCGATAACAAGCGTGTCGATAATACCCGAATCAAGAGAGAGCTCGGTGCCTGTCTGCAATACCCGACCTACCGCGAAGGATTGCGAGCCATCTTGGCCGCGGAAGGTGGGGCGGTGGAAGGCTAAAACATCAGCCGCCGTCACATTTTTGGTGATGGGCTGATCATATCCAAGACCGCCGCGCCGATGCGGGCAATATCCTGGGGTCGTGCGAGCCGGTGATCGCCGTCTTTGATCAAGGTGACGGCGACATTGTCGCTTTCAAGTTTTTCCGTGATGCGCAGCGCCGTTTGCCACGGTACGTCGGGATCCTTCATGCCGTGCAGTAAATGTACCGGGCAGGTAAGAGTGATCGGTGCCTTCAGGAGAAGATGCGCGCGTGCTTCTTCAATCAACGCGCGGGTGATGATGTAGGGATCTTCGCCATAGTCGCTGGGGACGGTGACTTGGCCGTCGCGCATCAGGGTTCCGCGCTCAGTTTCCGATAATTCCTTGAGGACCAGGTCTTCGGTGAAATCAGGCGCCGCCGCGACCCCGACCAGCCCTGCGACCCGGTCCGGCCTCTGCAGGGTGGCCAGCAGGGCGAGCCAGCCTCCCATCGAGGACCCAATCAGGATTTGTGGCCCTTTTGTGAGCTTATCCAGCACGTCGAGTGCGTCTTGCAGCCAGGATCCGATGGTGCCCTCGGTAAAGGGGCCTTCGGAATGGCCGTGTCCTGTATAGTCGAAGCGTAGGTAAGATAGCCCGGCGTCCGCGGCAAATTCTTCCAGCCAGGCAGCCTTGATGCCGGTCATGTCCGACATGAACCCGCCGAGGAAGACAAGCCCTGGCCGTGCTGCCGTTCCGGCGGCGCTTTGTGCCCCCTCTAGGCGATGGTAGGCGATGGACCCTTGTCCGGCACGTGCTAGGATCGCGTGTGTCTCTTGCATTGTCTCTTGCTTTACTGGTCTACGCTGGGAGATAACCCCTGCTTCATGAGCATTTCAGATCAATATGGCGCTGCCGCTCCGGTGGGTGCCGACGACAGCCAACCTAGCATCGAAGCCGGGGTGCCGGAAGGCCGCCCGCCGATGGTGCTTCAGGTATTGCCGTCGCTTGTCGGCGGTGGCGTTGAACGTGGCGCTATCGATATTGCCATTGCGCTGAAAGAACAGGGCTGGGGATCATTGGTGGCGTCTGAAGGCGGGCCCATGTTGCGCGAGTTGACCCGTGCCGGGATCACGCATCTTGATTTACCGGTCGCGACCAAGAACCCAATCAAGATGCGGGCTAATATTGAGCGCCTTGAAAAGGTGATCAAGGAGCATGGGGTTGATATCGTGCATGCCCGGTCGCGCGCGCCGGCCTGGAGCGCGGAAGCTGCGGCCCGGCGCACCGGCGTGCATTTTGTCACGACCTTTCATGGTACCTATGGCGACGGTTGGTCTTTGAAGCGTTTTTATAATGCCGTCATGGGACGCGGTGAGCGGGTCATCGCCATTTCGGATTTTATCGCCCGGCATGTTATCGAACGCTACCGGGTGGACCCTGCGCGTATTCGCGTCATTCACCGTGGTGTCGATGTGGATCTCTTTGATCCCGATAATGTGACCCAGGAACGGGTCATCCAGCTTGCGACGCGCTGGCAGTTGCCTGACGATCGTAAGATTATTCTCTTTCCGGGAAGGTTCTCTGATTGGAAGGGCCATGAACTGGTGATCGAGGGCTTGGCGCGGCTTGGCCGACGCGACGTGTTGTGTGTGATGGTCGGTGCCAATACGGCATCAGACGATTACATGGGCCGGATCAATGATCTGGCCCGCCGTCGTGACGTGCTTGATCTTGTGCGCTTCGTTGATTACTGCCGTGATATGCCTGCCGCCTATATGCTGTCGGATGTGGTGCTGTCGGCGGCGACCAAGCCGGAAGCTTTTGGCCGTGTTCTTGCCGAAGCTTTGGCCATGGGCCGGCCGGTGGCAGGCCCCGCCCATGGTGGGGCGTTGGAAATCGTCGAGGATGGGCGCACGGGGTGGCTCTTTAGGCCCAATAATTCAGAGGCCCTGGCGGCGGCGCTTCATTCGGCTTTGAGCCTTCGCGCCGAAGCCCGCTATCGGTTGGCTGCCGATGCCATGCGGATGATGCGTGGACGTTTTACCAACCAGCAGATGTGCGCCGAAACTCTTGCTGTCTATACCGAAGTGCTGAATGACGCGGCGGCCGGGCCGTGAGTGCGATAATGTCCGAAAAGGTGGCCGTGGACTCGCCGCCAAAAATTCTCGTTATCAAGCTTGGCGCCCTTGGCGACTTTATCTTGTCGTATCGCGCCATGACAGCGATCCGCGCTCATCACCCGCGGGCACATCTAACTCTGATGACGATTTCATCGCTCACTGGTCTTGCCGAAGCGACCGGTCTATTCGATGAAATTTGGACCGACGACCGGCCAGGGTTTTGGCGCCCGTTCGGCTGGTTACGGTTGATGCGGAAACTGAACCGCGGTGGGTTTGCGCGCGTCTACGATCTGCAAACGGCGCACCGGACGCAGCGCTACTATCGATTAATGAACCGGCCTTTCGGGCAGCAAAAGGTCGAATGGTCGGGCAATGTGCACGGATGTTCCCACCCTCATACCGATTTCAAGCGCGAAACCATGCACACGCTGGAGCGTCAGGCCCAGCAGCTGGCCATCGCCGGGATCAGTGCAGCAGAATATCCGCCTCTAGATCTCACCTGGGCCGAAGTGGACGTTTCTCGTCATCAATTGGATGACGACGGTGCCCCCTATATGCTGATGGTGCCGGGTGGTTCGGCCGAACATCCCGAAAAACGCTGGCCAGCTCAACGCTATGCCGAATTGGCGCAACGTTTGATTTCTGTCGGTGTTCGCCCGGTGGTGCTCGGTGCTGGAGCTGAACGTGCGGCTTGTACCACCGTTGCCGCCGTTTCGTCAGCGATCGTCAACCTTTGTGATGATTCACCGATTCTCGACGTCATGACACTGGCGCGCCGTGCGGCAGGGGCCGTTGGCAATGATACCGGCCCCATGCACTTGATCGCTGCCATGGGTTGCCCGTCACTGGTTCTTTTTTCGGGTATTACCGCACCAAAGCTGGTCAGCCCGCGTGGCCCTTACGAAGGGCCGGGGGCAGTATTGCCGCCGCCGGGGACGTCGCCACGTACTGTTACCTGGTTGGTGCGTCAGGAACTGGCGGCACTGACCGTGGATGAGGTGCGTGGCGCTATGCTGCTTCGCAAGCGCCCGCCGTTAAGCATCCCTTAACCATGATTGCCCCCATGATTACATGAGAGTTTCAAAAAATCGCGCGCCGCTTGACAGGGGCGTTAACCAAAGTACTCTCGCGCCCCAATGGGGGCTGTGCTCCCATAAATTTGATATCTGATTTCAAGGACTTGAGACCTAGTACGCCATGGCTGAGATTACCCTGACCCTCCCCGACGCCTCGACGCGCAGCGCGTCCAAAGGCACTACCGGTGCTGATGTGGCGGCTGCTATCGGCCCAGGCCTCGCCAAGGCAGCGCTTGCGGTTAAGGTCGACGGCCAATTATGGGATCTCCGCCGGGCCATCGATCATGACGCTGTCATCGAAATTATCACCGCCAAGAGCCCGGAAGCGCTTGAGCTGATCCGGCACGATGCGGCCCATATTATGGCCGAGGCGGTCAAGGAGCTCTATCCCGATACCCAGGTCACCATCGGCCCGGCGATCGACAATGGCTTCTATTACGATTTTTCCCGTGTCGAACCGTTTACCCCGGATGATTTGGAAAAGATCGAAGCCCGCATGCGCGAGATCGTTAAGCGTGATGAAGTCATTACTCGCGAGGTCAAGGCCCGCGGTGAGGCGGTACAGTTCTTCAAGGATCTGGGCGAACATTATAAGGCTGAGATCATTGAGCAGATTCCGTCCGACGAGGACGTGAGTCTGTATCGTCAGGGTGATTTCATCGACCTGTGCCGCGGCCCACATCTGCCGTCGACGGGCAAGCTTGGCACTGCTTTCAAACTAATGAAGCTGGCCGGAGCTTATTGGCGGGGTGATTCGCGCAATGAAATGTTGCAGCGCATCTACGGCACCGCTTGGGCGACCGATAAGGATCTGGCTGATTATTTGCACCGGTTGGAAGAGGCCGAGCGCCGCGATCACCGCCGGTTGGGCCGTGAAATGGGCTTATTTCACATGCAGGAAGAAGCCGCCGGTTCGATTTTTTGGCATCCCAAGGGCTGGACTCTATACCGCACGGTGGAAAGCTATATCCGCACCCGGCTCGATGACGCCGGTTACGTCGAAGTAAAGACGCCAATGCTGGTCGATCGCGCCCTATGGGTGGCCTCGGGCCATTGGGAGAAATTCGGCGATGCTATGTACACGGCGGCGCCGCGTTCCGATGAAGCCAAGGCCAGTGAAGGTGAGCGCGTGCTCGCCATCAAGCCGATGAACTGCCCGTGCCATGTGCAGATATTCCGCCAGGGTATCAAGAGCTACCGTGACTTGCCGCTGCGCATGGCTGAGTTCGGTTCGTGCCATAGGTACGAGCCTTCGGGCGCGCTGCACGGGTTGATGCGGGTGCGCGCCTTTACCCAGGACGATGCCCATATTTTCTGCACCGAAGACCAGATTACGTCAGAAACCAGGGCGTTCTGCGATTTGCTACTGGCCGTTTACAAGGATTTTGGTTTCACCGATGTCGTGGTCAAATTTTCCGACCGTCCCGAAACCCGCGCCGGTGACGACGCCATTTGGGACCGGGCCGAAGGGGCGCTTAAGGCTGCGGTCGAGGCGGCCGGCCTTGAGACCGTTCTCAATCCCGGCGAGGGGGCGTTCTATGGGCCTAAACTTGAATTCGTGCTGCGCGACGCCATCGGACGTGATTGGCAGTGTGGCACGCTGCAAGTTGATTTCGTGCTGCCCGAACGGCTTGAAGCATCCTATGTCGCCGAGGACGGTCAGCGCCATCGCCCGGTCATGTTGCACCGCGCTATCCTTGGCTCGCTTGAGCGCTTCATTGGCATTTTGATCGAAGAATATGCCGGCGCCTTCCCGCTTTGGCTGGCGCCCCAGCAGGTGGTGATTGCGACGATCACCAACGACGGCGATGCCTATGCCCGGGAGGTCCATGAGACCCTGACATCGGCTGGGTTACGCTGCACCTTGGACCTGTCCAATGAGAAGATCGGCTATAAGGTGCGCGAGCATTCCTTGGCCAAAGTCCCGGTGATCCTGGCGATCGGCAAACGCGAGGCCGAAAACCGCACGGTTGCCATGCGGCGATTGGGCTCGCAAAAGCAAGAATCGCTTGCGCTTGATGATGTCCGCGCTAGACTTAAGCTTGAGGCGCAGGCCCCTTTTCAAACCGCGACCGGTGAGTAAGATTCTCTAAAGACAACAACAAGCATACTCGGGGCACGATGGTTTAATCCCAGCGCCCCGTATGCGTTTGCGTGTGCTTTAAGTTCAACAATTAATGGAGGACGTTCCATAGCTAGACCACCTTCCAACCAGCCGCCCTCCAAAGGTGGCCCCCGCGTGAACGAGGCGATTAATGCGTCCTCGGTCCGAGTCGTTGGCGCCGAAGGCGAAATGCTCGGTGTCATGACCATCGATCAAGCGCGTGACCAGGCCGATAATATCGGCCTTGATCTGGTCGAAATCTCCCCCAACGCTGATCCGCCTGTTTGCAAGATTTTCGATTACGGCAAATACAAGTATCAGGCCCAGAAGAAGGCCAACGAAGCGCGCAAGAAGCAGAAGGTCGTCGAGGTCAAGGAAATCAAGATGCGACCGGGCATCGACCAGCATGACTATGACGTCAAGATGCGGGCGATTAATAAGTTCCTCGACGAAGGTGACAAGGTGAAGGTCACCATCCGTTTCCGGGGCCGCGAATTTCTGCATCAGGAATTGGGCCTCGCGGTGCTCAACCGAGTGCGCCAGGAGGTGGACGAGAAAGCCAAGGTCGAGGCCTTTCCCAAGATGGAAGGCCGTCAGATGATTATGGTGGTCGCCCCCCACCGATAGTGGGTTTCCCCGGGGCGGTTATGTCTGAGGGGGTAAACCCCCTTCAAAACAGGGCTTAACCCGGCCATTTGCCGATCTTTACCGGATTCCCGGGCACTTTTTGGGCTTGGCTCATTTGGGGCCATAAGAGTCCCCTCGGGAGGGCCCGCAAGGCCTTGCATTCCTAAAGATTGCCCGCTATAAACACGCGCGCTGCCCAATCGCCTAGGGCAGATTTTTTATTTATGTCAGTTTTCAAGGATTTACGGCGATGCCCAAGCTGAAAACAAAGAGCGGCGCCAAGAAGCGTTTCCGCCTCACCGGCACAGGTAAAGTGCGCGCCAGTTTTGCTGGCAAGCGTCACAACTTGCGTAAGCGTACTCAGAAGATGAAGCGCACCAGCCGCGGGACCTTTATCCTGGCCAAGGCTGACGCTGAAATCGTCAAGAAATTCCTGCCCTACGCCTAAGGACCGATATCATGGCACGCGTTAAAAGGGGTGTGACAACACACGCCCGCCACAAAAAAATCATCGACATGGCATCCGGCTACCGGGGCCGTGGCAAGAATTGCTTTACGGTTGCCATTGAAAAGGTCGAACGGGCACTCGCCTATGCCTATCGTGACCGTAAGACGAAGAAGCGCGAATTTCGTTCATTGTGGATTCGCCGCATCAACGCTGGCGCGCGTGAAAATGGCCTGACCTATTCGGAGTTTATGAACGGCATCAAACTGTCGGGCATCGAGCTTGATCGTAAGGTGCTGGCCGACATTGCGGCGCGCGATCCGGCCTCGTTTACGGCCATCGTAGAACAGGCTCGCTCGGCGTTACCCGCCGCGTGAGTCCGGCCCCCTGCCGGTTCTGACCGGCAAACCTGAGGAAGGGGCTGTTTCGACAGCCCCTTTTGTTTTATGAAAGCCGGGTGAAATCTGGGTGGTAAAAGCACAAGACTGGGCATGATGACCGACGCTGACCAATTAAAATCCGATATTCTCAAAGCCGTTGCTGAGGCGGACAGCCTTGATGCGCTTGAATCGATACGCGTCGCGGCTTTGGGGCGTAAAGGAACCGTGACCGAGGCGATGAAGGGCCTTTCCGCGCTCCCTGCAGCCGAACGTAAAGACGCAGGGCAGGCCTTTAACGCCGTCAAGCAGGCCGTGGCGGATGCTATTGAGGCCCGCAAGGAAACGCTTGGCTCGAGCGCACTCGATGCGCGCCTGGCTTCTGAGCGGGTCGATATCACCCTGCCGGTACGCCACCGGTCGCCGGGGTTAATTCATCCGATCAGCCAGACCATGGATGAATTGATGTCGATCTTTGCCGATATGGGCTTCATCGTGGCTGAAGGCCCCGATATTGAGGACGACTTCCATAATTTCACGGCGCTCAATATTCCCGAATCCCATCCGGCGCGGCAAATGCACGACACTTTTTATCTGCCCCCGGATGCAGATGGCCAAGCCATGCTGCTGCGCACCCATACCTCGCCGGTGCAAATTCGTACGATGATGTCGACGCCCGCCCCTCACCGCATCATTGCGCCGGGACGAACCTATCGCTGCGATTCCGACATGACCCACACGCCGATGTTCCACCAGATCGAAGGCTTGGTGATCGATAAGGCTACCAACATGGGCCACCTCAAGGGATGCCTGGAAGATTTCTGCCGTACATATTTCGAATTGGACGATCTACCGCTGCGCTTTAGGCCAAGCTATTTTCCCTTCACCGAGCCCTCATGTGAAGTTGATATTGGGTGTTCGCGTAGTGGTGGCGAGCTGAAGATCGGGGCTGGCGAGGGTTGGTTGGAAATCCTCGGTGCGGGTATGGTGCATCCTAATGTGTTGGCCAATTGCGGCCTTGATGCGGCCGAATGGCAGGGCTTTGCTTTCGGCCTCGGGGTGGAGCGCCTGGCCATGCTGAAATACGGCATTCCCGATCTACGCACGTTTTTCGAATCTGATATCCGTTGGCTTCACCATTACGGCTTCAGCTGTTTGGATCAGCCGTCGCTTGCCCAGGGGTTGGCGCGATGAAGCTCACGCTTTCTTGGCTCAAGGAACATCTAGAGACCACCGCCACGCTGACGGAGATTACGGACGCCCTGACCGGCCTCGGCCTTGAGGTCGAGGATGTGTTTGATCCATCAGAAAAACTCGCCGCCTTTACGGTTGCCGAAATCATCGAGGCGAGCCCGCATCCCGACGCCGACCGGCTGCGGGTGTGCCAGGTTGATACCGGGTCCGGCATGGTGCAGGTGGTCTGCGGCGCGCCCAATGCGCGCGCCGGGCTTCGCGGCGTGTTCGTTGCGCCCGGGTCTTACGTGCCCGGCATTGATCTAACGTTGAGTAAGGCGAAAATTCGCGGTGTCGATTCGGCGGGCATGATGTGTTCGTCGCGTGAGCTCGAAATCGGTGATGATCATGATGGCATTGTCGAGCTGACCGGTGCGCCGGCCCTGGGGAGCCCTGCGGCGGCAGCGCTGGGTCTCGATGATCCGGTGATTGATATCGCCATTACCCCTAATCGCGGTGACTGCTTAGGAATTCGGGGCATTGCCCGCGACTTGGCGGCCCGCGGGCTTGGCCAGCTCAAGCCCCTGATGCCTGCGCAAGTAAAGGGGGCGTTTGCTGCGTCTATTTCCATCGCGCTGGATTTCCCTGCCGATAACCCGGCGTGCCCGCATTTTATCGGTCGGGTCATTAAGGGCGTGAAGAATGGGGAAAGCCCCGATTGGCTTAAGAAGAAGCTGACCGCTATGGGTCTGCGCCCCATTTCTGCGCTGGTCGATATTACCAATTTCATGCTGCTCGATCGCAACCGGCCGCTGCATGTCTTTGACGCCGATGCGATTGCTGGCAATCTCACCGTGCGCCTCTCGAAGGCTGGGGAACAATTTACGGCCCTTGATGGCCGTGATTGCGCCCTTGGTGAAGGGGCGGTTGTGATCGTCGATGATGACGGTGTCTTGTCGCTGGGCGGCATCATGGGTGGCGAGTCTACCGGTTGTACGGAGGCGACCACTAATGTGTTGCTGGAAGCAGCTTGGTTTGATCCCCTGGCGATTGCTGCTGCGGGCCGCAGGCTTGGTATCGAATCGGACGCCCGCTATCGGTTCGAGCGCACCGTGGATCCGTCCTCGACACTCCCCGGCATTGAGGCGGTAACTCAGTTGATTCAAGATATTTGCGGCGGTGAGGCCTCGGAACTGGTGGTGGCCGGCGAAGCCCCGCTGCGTGAGCTTGCCATTCCGTTTGCGCCCGCCGATGTGCATCGCTTGGGTGGCGTCGATATGACAGAGGCGCGGGTGCGCGACATTCTTGAGGCCCTCGGGTTCGAAGTGACCGTAGGGGCAGGCGGACTTCTTGTGCAGGTGCCGAGT
>JBLHLO010000016.1:0-14673 GCA_047621105.1 Alphaproteobacteria bacterium | reverse complement strand
GGTTTTTAAGGGACATGCGGTCCAGGGGGCACATTAACGGAGCCCCAGACACGCGCAAATTAGGGGGCAAGTTTTATGCGTATCTCGCGTCATTTCACCAAGGTAGGGCAATCCGCTTACCAGGGTATCGATTTCAAAGCAGCCATCAGCGAGATCAAGAACCCCGATGGATCGGTGGTGTTCTCTTTACGCGGCATAGACGTCCCCAAAGCCTTTTCACAGGTCGCGACCGACGTCATTGCCCAGAAATATTTCCGCAAGGCGGGCGTTCCTGCACGCCTCAAGCCGGTTGAAGAACAGGACGTTCCCAGCTGGCTGTGGCGCCACGTCGCCGACGAAGAAGCCCTCGCCCAATTGCCGGAAGAAGAACGCTACGGCGGCGAAGTCGGTGCCAAGCAGGTATTCCGCCGGCTCGCCGGTACCTGGGTCTATTGGGGCTGGAAGGGCGGCTATTACGACACGGAAGAAGACGCCCGCGCCTTTTACGACGAAATGCGCCATATGCTGGCGCGCCAAATGGCCGCACCCAATTCACCGCAATGGTTCAACACCGGCCTGCATTGGGCCTACGGCATCGATGGCCCAAGCCAAGGCCATTACTACGTCGACTATAAATCCGGCGAATTAGTCACCTCAAAATCTTCCTACGAACACCCCCAGCCCCACGCCTGCTTCATTCAGTCGGTCGCCGATGACCTGGTCAACGAAGGCGGCATCATGGATTTGTGGGTGCGAGAGGCGCGACTGTTCAAATACGGTTCCGGCACCGGTTCCAACTTCTCCAAGCTCCGTGGTGAAAGCGAATCGCTATCGGGCGGCGGCAAGTCATCGGGGTTGATGAGCTTCCTCAAAATCGGTGACCGCGCGGCAGGCGCCATCAAATCGGGCGGCACCACGCGCCGCGCCGCCAAGATGGTGACCATCGACGTCGACCACCCGGATATCGAACAATACATCAATTGGAAAGTAGTTGAAGAACAGAAGGTCGCGGCTCTGGTCGCGGGCTCCAAGCTCTGCAACATCCGCCTCAACGCCGTCATGCAAGCCTGCCACGGCCGTGGCGAAGGCGAAGCCGTCCAGACCTTCGAGAAGACCGACGACGCCTTCGACCCGCGCAAGAACAAGGCGTTGAAGAAGGCCATCATTCGCGCTCGCAAGGCAATGATCCCGGAAAATTTCACCCAGCGGGTGATCCAATTCGCCAAACAGGGTTTTGAGGCAATCGATTTTAAAACCTACGACACCGACTGGGATTCGGATGCCTATCTCACCGTGTCAGGGCAAAATTCCAACAACTCCGTGCGCATTACCAATGAATTCCTAGAAGCCGTTATCAATGGCGGGGACTGGGCATTGACGCGGCGCACCGACGGGGGCGTTCACAAGGTTATTTCTGCTCAAGACCTTTGGGAACAGATCGGGTATGCCGCCTGGGCCTCGGCTGATCCGGGGGTGCAATTCGACAGCACCATCAACGAATGGCACACCTGCCCGGCCGGCGGACGCATCAATGCGTCCAACCCTTGTTCGGAATATATGTTCCTCGACGATACGGCCTGCAACTTGGCGTCCATCAACCTGCTGGCGTTCCGCAAGCCCGATGGCCTATTTGATATTGAAGCTTACGAATATGCCGTGCGTCTGTGGACCATGGTGCTGGAAATCTCGGTGCTGATGGCCCAATTCCCGTCCAAGGAAATTGCGCAATTGAGCTATGACTACCGCACGCTCGGTCTTGGCTATGCCAATATCGGCGGGTTGTTGATGGCAACGGGCCTCGGCTACGATTCCCGTGAAGGCCGCGCCATGACCGGCGCCTTGACCGCTATCTTGACCGGTGTCTCTTACGCCACATCGGCGGAAATGGCGGAAGAGCTCGGCGCTTTCCCCGATTATGCCCGCAACCGCGATGCCATGCTGCGGGTTATCCGCAACCATCGCCGCGCCGCTTATGGCGAAAGCAAGGGCTATGAAGAGCTGACAATCGCACCGGTGCCACTCGATATTGAGGCTTGCCCTGATATCAACCTGGCGGTGGCCGCAGGCCGTGCCTGGGATAATGCCTTGGAGCTCGGGGAGAAGTTCGGTTATCGCAATGCCCAAGCCTCGGTCATCGCGCCTACCGGCACCATTGGCTTGGTCATGGATTGCGATACCACCGGCGTCGAACCCGATTTCGCCCTGGTCAAATTCAAGAAGCTCGCCGGTGGCGGTTATTTTAAAATCATCAACCGCACCGTGCCAGTTGGACTCAAAACGCTCGGCTATAACGAAGCGGAGATTGAGGATATTGCCCGCTACGCCGTCGGCAACGGCACGCTGATTGATGCCCCAGACGTCAACCACGACAGCCTAGCGGCGCGCGGCTTTACCGTCGACGTCCTGCAGAAGATCGAAGAGACGGTCGCCTCCGCTTTCGACATTCGCTTCGTCTTCAATAAATACACCCTGGGCGAGGACTTCTGCCACGACCAGCTCAAGCTTACTGATGCCGAATTGAATGATCCCAGCTTCGATCTTTTAGAATCAATCGGATTTAACAAGGCTCAGATTGACGCCGCCAACACCTACTGTGCCGGCGCCATGACGCTTGAGGGCTCGCCCCATCTAAAAGACGAACACCTGTCCGTGTTCGATTGCGCCAACCCTTGCGGCAAGATCGGTAAACGGTTCCTGGCCTGGGAAAGCCATATCAACATGTTGGCCGCAGCCCAGCCGTTCATTTCCGGTGCCATTTCCAAGACCATCAATATGCCCAACTGGGCCACGGTTGAGGAATGCAAGGAAGCCTACATGATGTCCTGGAAGTTGGGGCTCAAGGCCAATGCGCTTTACCGCGATGGCTCTAAGCTCAGCCAGCCCCTGAACTCTCAGCTTCTGGCCAATGATGATGACGAGGAAAGCGCGGAAGACAAAGCCGCCGCCCTTTACGAAATGCCCCAGGGTGAAAAAGCCAAGGTGATTGCCGAACGGATCGTGGAAAAATTTATCGCCGGCCGTAAAACCCTCCCGCCACGCCGTAAGGGTTACACCCAAAAGGCTATTGTCGGCGGCCACAAGGTCTATTTACGCACCGGCGAATATGAAGACGGGCATATCGGTGAAATCTTCATCGACATGCACAAAGAAGGCGCGGCCTTCCGTTCGCTGATGAATAATTTCGCGATTGCCGTGTCGATTGGGCTCCAATATGGGGTGCCGCTCGAAGAATTCGTCGAGGCATTCACCTTCACCCGGTTTGATCCATCCGGCATCGTCGAAGGCAATGAAGCCATCAAGATGGCGACATCCATCCTCGATTATATTTTTCGGGAACTGGCAGTGTCATACCTCAGTCGTAACGATCTCGCCCATGTCGAGCCAGCAGATATGCTGCCCGATGCGGTAGGACGCGGCGACAAGGAAGGCGATCTCCCAACACAAACTAATAGTGAGCAATTTGAAGTTGCAAAGAGGCTAACGAGCAGTGGTTACGTACGCTCCAACCTCTACCTTCTGCAAGGGGGCGGCGCAGCCGCGCGAGACATCGCGCAAATCGCCGAAACCGAAGAGGTCATGGAAACATCCATCATTGAAACGATGGACGCCATTGCCGAAGCGGTTACAGCCCCCCATCCCCTGACCGGCGACGGCCCCGCCAATTCCGTCACCACTGTCAGTGCCGCCGTAGTGGCAAGAGTCGACACGAAGCTGGAACAGATTCGCGATGCGCGTCTGCAAGGTTACGAGGGCGATGCTTGCGGCGAATGCGGTAATTTCACCCTGGTACGAAACGGGACCTGCCTCAAGTGTAACACCTGCGGTAGTACCAGTGGCTGTAGCTAGTCAGTATGCACCTAGTGGTGTAGGTTCTCCCTGAAAACTCGAGGGGTGTTCGCAAGAATACCCCTCCTTTTCAGGGGGCCGACCGTTCAGGGCGATGCCTAAGAGGACAGCATGACGGGCAAAACCGACAGCCAATTACAAACACTGGGCATCACCCTGCCCCAAGCCGCGGCACCCGCCGCCAATTACGTGCCCTTCGTGATCTCGGGCAACTTACTGGTCATCTCCGGCCAATTGCCCATGGATGCGGGCAAACTTGCCGTGACCGGGCGCCTTGGTGCCGGTGTTACCCTGGAACAGGGACAACAAGCAGCAAAGCTCTGTGCCATTAATATCCTCGCCCAGGCCAAAGCAGCGTTGGGCGACCTCGACCGGGTGACACGTATCGTGCGCCTCGGCGGCTTTGTGGCCAGTGCCCAGGATTTCACCGACCAGCCCCAAGTCATCAACGGCGCATCAAACCTGATGGTCGAAGTGTTCGGCGATCTGGGCCGCCATGCGCGGGCCGCCGTCGGGGTCAACGTGCTGCCCTTAGGCGCGGCGGTGGAAGTCGACGCAATCATAGAATTCGCCTAATCGGCGGGTATCAAATTCGCCTGATCAGGTAGCTATCCCCTTCGCCTGAACCACGCCCGGGTGCTACCATCACCCCATGCCTGACGGATCCGAATCACACGAAATCAAAATTCTTCCCCGCATCCAGGATGTCGCAAAGGCCGATTGGGACGGGTTGCTCAGCGCCACGGACCCGGCGTTCAACCCCTTCCCGTCATACGATTTTCTCGATGCGCTAGAAGTCTCGGGCTGCATCAAGGCGGAAACCGGCTGGCTCGCCCGTCATCTCGCCGTGACCGATGCCACCGGCCAAATGCTCGCCGCCGCGCCGATGTATATCAAAGGCCATTCCTACGGCGAATACGTGTTCGACTGGGCCTGGGCCGAGGCCTATGAGCACGCTGGCGGCAAATATTATCCGAAACTTCTCTGCGCGGTGCCGTTCTCCCCGTCGCCGGGCCCGCGCCTGCTGACCAAGGGGGCCGACCGAGCATCCCTGACCAAGACCCTGCTCACCGGCATGATGGAGGCGGCGAAGCGCATGGAGGTCTCATCCCTTCATCTCAACTTCACCACCAAAGAGGAATGGGAGATCGCCGGCTCCCTCGGCTTCTTAAAGCGCGAAGGACGCCAATTTCACTGGCACAATCCGGGCTACGACAGTTTCGATGATTTCCTGGGGGCGCTGGCGTCGCGCAAGCGTAAGAACCTGAAGAAGGAACGCGCCCGCGCGCTGGAGAATGTCGAGGTCCGCCGCCTCACCGGCGCCGACATCAAGCCTGAACATTGGGACGCCTTCTATGGATTCTATATGGATACGGCATCACGCAAATGGGGCAGCCCCTATCTGACCCGCGGGTTCTTCGAAGAAATCGGCGCCCGGCTTGCCGACCGTATCCTGCTGGTCATGGCCTTCCGTGACGGTCTGCCCGTGGCAGGCGCCCTCAACCTATTTTCCGATGACGCGATTTTTGGGCGCAACTGGGGCTGTTCGGAAGACCACCCATTCCTGCATTTTGAATGTTGTTACTACCAAACCATGGACTTTGCCATTGAACGCGGCATGAAACGGGTCGAGGCCGGGGCCGGCGGGCATCACAAACTCTCGCGCGGCTATATGCCGGCGGCCACCTATTCGGCCCATTGGATCGAAAATGAAAGCTTCCGAGACGCGGTAGATCGTTTTCTCACCATGGAACGGCGCGAAGTCGGTCGCGAACGCGATGCACTCGCCACCCACGCCCCCTTCCGTCAGGCCGTTGATGGTGACGGTCCGCAAGCCCCGCGCGGTGAAGAGGACGAGGAAGGCTTCTAGTTTCCTGCAATCCCCTTACACAACCAGCTTGCGGTAAAGGTGCCAAGTGGCGTGGCCCAGCACCGGCATCACGATGGCGAGACCAACCAGCAATGGGATCGAGCCGATCACCAAACCACCCACGACGACCGCGCCCCAAATTGCCATCGGACCTGGGTTCGCCCGCACGGCACGGATTGATGTCCCCACCGCTACCGAGAGCCCAACATCCCGATCAAGCAATAATGGGAACGACACCACGCTGATGGCCAGCACGAGGACCGCGAAGACAAAGCCGACGCCGATGCCGACCACGGTCATCGCCCAACCGGCGGGCGTCGTGAAGACGTCGCGGGCGAACGCCGTGATCGAGGCTGGCGGGGCCGGGCCGAGCGTCACCGCATAGATCGCATAAGCTGCAACCAACCATGCCATGAAAACCACCAGCAACCCGATGCTGAGCGCAATGAGGGCACCGAACGCCGGCGATCCGACCACACCGAAGGCGTCCGCCCAACTGACCGCAGTGCCCTGTTCGCGCCGGCGGCTCATTTCATAAAGCCCCATGGCCGCCACCGGCCCGAGAAGCGCAAAGCCGGATGCCAACGGGAAGATCAATGGCACCATGTCATAACCAACCGCCAACCGTGACAAGAGCAGGCCCGCAACAGGATAGATCAGGCATAGGAAGATCACATCCGTGCGGCAGGCCCCGAAATCAGCGAGCCCCCGGGCCAAGGCATCCCTGATGTCAGCGGACGTGATGCGACGCACCGCCAGGAGATTGGCCTGCAAAACCTGATCGCTGCCATGGATTGCATGGGTCGCCGACCCTAGGGCGAATTTCGCGTTTTTAAGAAGATCCCAACCCCATTCAATGGGGTTTCGAATATGGTGACCAATCGTCATAGCCACAGCTCCCTTCATTGCCGCCAGCAGAACGGCACGAGGCAGACACGCCTAGACTATATATTCCGCGCCCAGGCACTTGATCACCCTCGTGACACCGGCACTGACGGAACGCTCAGGTAAAAATCATGCGCCTGGCGGGAGGGGCACGCAAGACCATTGTGGACACAAGTCTATGATTGTGGGGCGCGGGCGTAAAGCGATATTGGAAGAAGCCCAAATAAAACGGGGCCGGAGATCATCTCCCCGGCCCCGCCATCATTCTGAATCAAAACTATTCCGCCAAGGCCTATTCGACCAAGGCGGGCACCTTGGGGGGTTTTTTGGTGATGCGCTTGGGTCGGGTCGGCTTGCCACCCTTGGCGGGCTTTTCCGTCAGGTCGAAATCAAGTTTGCCGTCCTTGACCGTGACCTTAACGGTCCCGCCTTTAGCAAGCTTACCGAACAGCAATTCATCCGCCAGCGGCCGCTTGATGTGTTCCTGGATGACACGGGCCAACGGCCGCGCGCCAAAGGCCTTGTCGTAGCCCTTTTCAGCGAGCCACTTGCGCGCCAAATCCGTCATATCGATTTCGACCCCGCGGTCGGCCAATTGCTCTTCCAATTCGATGACAAACTTGTCCACCACCAGGGTGACCACTTCCGGCGGCAAGCCGGAGAAGCCGATCACCGAATCGAGCCGGTTGCGGAACTCCGGCGTGAACATGCGCTTGATGGCTTCTTCATCATCGCCTAGGCGTTCCGAGCGTTCAAAGCCGATCGCCGGCTTGGCGAGGTCGGCGGCGCCCGCGTTGGTGGTCATGATAAGCACAACGTTGCGGAAATCCACTTTCTTGCCGTTGTGATCGGTCAGCTTGCCGTGATCCATGACCTGCAACAGCACGTTGAACAGGTCGGGATGGGCCTTTTCGATTTCATCGAGCAACAGCACCGAATGAGGGTGCTGATCGATGGCGTCGGTCAGCAGCCCCCCCTGGTCGAAGCCGACATAGCCCGGCGGCGCCCCCAACAGACGCGATACCGTATGGCGTTCCATGTATTCGGACATGTCAAAGCGGATCAGTTCGACCCCCATGATACGGGCGAGCTGGCGCGCCACCTCTGTCTTGCCGACGCCGGTCGGGCCGGAGAATAGATAACTGCCAACCGGCTTTTCCGCCTCACGCAAACCGGCTCGGCTGAGCTTGATGGAAGATGCCAGAGCCTCAACCGCCTTGTCCTGGCCGAAGACCACCGCCTTGAGATCGCCTTCCAGATCCTTCAATCCCTGGCGATCGCTTGAAGTCACGGTCTTGGGCGGGATGCGGGCAATCTTGGCGACCACCTCTTCCACGTCCTTAACCGAAATCACCTTCTTGCGTCGGGCTTCGGGCACCAGCATCTGCGCCGCACCGGCCTCATCAATCACATCGATGGCCTTGTCGGGCAGCTTACGGTCATTGATATAGCGCGCCGCCAATTCGACCGCCGTCTTGATCGCATCGGCCGTGTAGCGCACCCGGTGATGCTTTTCGTAATAGGGTTTCAGCCCCATCAAAATCTTGATGGCATCGGGCACCGACGGCTCATTGACATCGATTTTCTGGAAGCGACGCACCAGCGCACGGTCTTTTTCAAAATAATTGCGGAATTCCTTATAGGTGGTTGAGCCGATGCAGCGCAGCCCCCCTGACTGAAGCGCCGGCTTGAGCAAGTTCGACGCATCCATGGACCCCCCCGAAGTGGCCCCGGCGCCGATCACGGTGTGGATTTCATCAATAAAGAGAATCCCGCCATCGTGCTTTTCCAGCTCCGTCAGCACGGCCTTGATACGTTCCTCAAAATCGCCGCGATAGCGCGTACCGGCCAGCAACGAGCCCATGTCGAGAGAGAAAATGGTGGCATCCTTGAGGACGTCCGGCACTTCACCATTGACGATGCGCCGTGCCAGCCCTTCGGCGATAGCGGTCTTGCCGACCCCGGGATCCCCCACATAAAGCGGGTTGTTCTTGGTACGCCGGCATAGAATCTGGATCGTGCGCTCGACCTCCGCCTCGCGGCCGATTAAGGGGTCGATCTTGCCGTCCCTGGCCTTCTTGTTGAGATCAACGCAGAAGCTTTCCAACGCTTCAGATTTCTTTTCCTTCTTCGACGAACCACCCGAACCGCCCGACGAACGGCGGCCCTCCTTTTTATCTTTATCTTCTTCTGAGCCCCGCACCCGGCGTTCTTCGGAACGGCCGACCTTGGCAATACCGTGGGAGATATAGTTGACCGCATCGAGGCGCGTCATCTCCTGCTCTTGCAGGAAATACACCGCATGGCTTTCCCGCTCTGAGAACAGTGCGACCAGCACGTTGGCGCCGGTAACTTCTTCACGGCCCGACGACTGGACATGGATGGCCGCGCGCTGAAGCACCCGTTGGAACCCCGCAGTCGGTTTGGCATCTTCAGGCCGGTCAAGAACCAGGCTTTCAAGTTCATTATCAAGGTAAGTAGTCAGATCCTCTCGCAAGCGATCCAGGTCGACCCCGCAAGCCTTCATCACCGCGACGGCGTCTTGGTCGTCGACCAGCGCAAGCAGCAGGTGTTCTAGGGTCGCAAATTCGTGGCGGCGTTCATTAGCGAAGGCGAGCGCACGATGCAGAGTCTGTTCCAAATTACGCGAGAGCATGGGCTAATCCTTTTCAAGTGTGCATTGCAACGGATGCTGATGCTTGCGGGCGAAGTCCATCACTTGGGTCACCTTCTCTTCGGCGACCTCGTATGGATAGACCCCGCATATACCCACACCCCGCTGGTGAACATGGAGCATGATCTTCATGGCGTCTTGTTGAGATTTGTTGAAGAACCGTTCCAACACAAGAACGACGAACTCCATCGGCGTGTAGTCGTCGTTCAACATCAAGACTTTGTACATGGACGGTTTTTTGGTCTGGGGTCTGGTGGCCGTCACCACACCCGTACCGGTGCCGGAACCGCCACCGGGCTGATCGGTGTCCTCGTCCCCGCTGCTGGGCGCCGCGGGAACGGCCTTTGCAAGAATCGGCGCCGTCATCCATATATGCTCGTCTCTAACGTTCATGAATTCGACTGAGCTGAGCGTAAAATCAACTGGTACACACCCGTATTCTAGGGCGATTTATGGGCCCTTGTCACAAAAACGTAGCACAAATTGTGTCTCAGAAGGATTAATCCACAGGATAAAGTATTAACCAAAACTCTTAAAACAGGGTGAAATTGCCCTTGGTCCCCGTCGGGGTCACGTAGAGCTCATAATATTCGTGCCGCCCGGCTTCAATCTCAGGCGGTTCGACCTCCCGAGGGGGATTAAAGGCAATCCCAGTGGGGTCCACCGCCATTAGCGGTTTTTGCAAAACAACCTGCTTGAACCGGGGCGAATCATACCCCCAGCCATTGTAGGTGAACCGCCCGCTTTCGCAGGCCACCGCCAGCCAGAAAAAATTCCATGAATGGACCCGGGTCCCGCTAGGCGGCGGCGTATCAAAATGACTGGCGCGCAAGGCATCACGGATCGACCGTAACTGGCCGCGCCCAATCGTGGTCCGCTCGATCCGTCCCCGCCACGGGCTCAAAAGGTCGCCGAGGGGAATGGGCTTCGAAAAATCGGCATCGCCGCTCACCTGGACCACGAAATCGGCACCACCTGTCGATGTGGCGGTCAGATCATAGGTGCGCACCTGCTCATCCGCTCGCCCGTTATAGACGATCCGGTAGCGGTCGGGTCCGCCCGCCACACAATAAGAACGCAGATCATCGGCGTTGAGATAGCTGAACCAACTGAAAGAACGCGCAAAAGGGTTATCCCGGTATCCCGGCTTAAAGGCACAGGCGGCCAACAGAATAAGCCCAAGTAACGGTCCCCAACGCCACCACCGGCGCATAGGGGTTATATTTAGGTTCGCATATTTCTTGGCGGTCATACGTCGCGCCTCCAGATAGCAGTAAGCTAATTCTAATACAGCACCTTAAGAGCTTAGCCTGAACCGGTGATGAACCCACCGTTCATTCAGGATCATTCGGCGAAAGCGATTTGGCCCGCAATATAAAAATATTAACAAGCATGCGCTAACCTGTGGACAGCGATTCATACATTATTTACAATGCTTAACAGAATACGGGCGGCCATAGCCAAAGGCCTTTTGGGGGACCGCTTGGCACGCAGACAGTTTTACTCGCAATACCAGCCTGAGCACGGCCACAATGCCATGCGGCCAACGGGACGGTTACGTGCGCTTTTTATTGCTGTCCTGACATCGATTTTTACCCTCGGCATTGCCAGCACACCCCCAGCCCAAGCCAAATATGCGGCCGTCGTCATCGATGCCAAAACTGGCCAGGTTCTCCATGCCGCCAATGCCGACACACGGCATTATCCCGCCTCAATAACCAAAGTGATGACCCTATTTCTAATGTTCGATGCGCTGAAGGCAGGGACATTATCGCTCGATGGGTCGATTAAAATTTCCCGCCGTGCCGCGCGCCAGCCGGCCTCGAAACTCGGGCTCAAGGCCGGTGATAGTCTGAAGGTGCGAACCGCCATAATGGCGCTCATCGTCAAATCTGCCAATGATATAGCTACAGCCGTTGGTGAACATATGGGCGGCACCGAACGCAAATTTTCCGACCAGATGAATAAAAAAGCGCAAGCGCTCGGCATGGTTAACACGACCTTTCGTAATGCCTCTGGCCTACCCAACCGGCGCCAATTGACCACGGCGCGCGATCTCGCCTTGATGGTGCGCGCCCTCCAGAAGAGCCACCCCCAATTCTATAAGCTGTTCTCCACGCGCTCCTTCCACTACGGCGGGCGCAAACACGATAATCACAACCGGCTGCTCGATCGTTACGAAGGTGCTGATGGGGTCAAAACCGGTTATATCCGGGCTTCCGGCTTCAACCTGGCGGCCTCGGCAACGCGCGCCGGGCAGCGGTTGATTGGCGTGGTCATGGGCGCCCGCTCACCCCGGGTGCGGGATTTACACATGATGGGCTTATTGGAACGGGGTTTCGAAAAAGTGACCCAAGGCCGCTACATCGCCTACGATTATGATCGCAATCTTGATATCGCTTCATCAAAGCGCAAGGTTGCGACCCGTAAAAAAGTGCACCGTGCCCGTGGCGCGCGTGGGCGTATCCGTTTTGCCCGCCTGACACCCCCCCGGCGCCCAGCAGAAATCGCCCGTGCTACCGGCGAAGGATCCTCCTATGAGCCGGAACTTAAAGTGGCGCCGGAACCCAATCCCCTGAATTGGGAAATTCAGGTCGGCGCCTTTTCACGCTTTGCGCCGGCCCATCTCAGCGTGACCCGTGCCATGCGGCGCCTGCCTAGTCTGTTGGCCCATACCCGCATCAACATCATGCCGACCCGTGAGCAGAGCCGCACCGTATACCGGGCGCGGCTTGGAGGACTTGATGCTGAAGGGGCCGAACGCGCCTGTGAGCTTTTACTGGCGAAACAACTGCCCTGCCGCGCCATCGCGCCGGAAACCACCGCCAAGAACCTAGCACCGCGCCGCTAAAAATTTATTGATTGCGGCGCGTTAAATTGGGTCCGTCAGAATTTAGGGGCGACGACGCCGCTTAACCCAAGCTCGGCAACCAGCGCCCGTTTAAGCCGCGCCAATCCTTTGGCACTCGTCGCCTCGCAACGCGCCACGAGAACATCCTGGGTATTTGACGCGCGCAAGAGCCACCAGCCCTCATCTCGCAACACACGCACCCCATCGCAATCGTTAAAATTGGCCCCGGCTGCGACCAAGCGGGCCTTGACCTCCATCACCACCTGGAACTTGCGGGTATCGTCACAGGGAAAACGCAGTTCAGGTGTATTGATGACCTCTGGCAATTCATCGCGTAGGTCGGCCAGGGATTTCCCCGAATTACCCACGACAGAAATCAGCCGGATCGCCGCGTAAAGCGCGTCGTCGTAGCCGTAATAATGGTCAGCAAAGAAAATATGTCCGCTCATTTCCCCGGCCAAAGGTGCGCCGGTCTCGGCCATCTTCGACTTGATCAGCGAATGGCCGGTCTTCCACATCAGCGGGACACCGCCAAGCCGCGCAATTTCATCGAACAGGACCTGACTCGCCTTAACATCGGCGATAATGGTGGCGCCGGGCTGCTTGGCAAGCACTTCACGGGCGAGGAGCGCCATCATCTGATCGCCCCACAGGATACGGCCCTTGCCGTCAACCACACCAATGCGGTCACCGTCACCATCGAAAGCAATGCCGAGATCAAGCCTTTCGCGCGCCACGGCGGCACATAAATCTTCAAGGTTTTCCGGCAGTGTCGGGTCCGGGTGATGGTTCGGAAAATCACCGTCTATGTCGTCGTAAAGCAGGACATGGCGGCCTGGCAACCGTTCGGTCAGCGCCTTCATCGCCGGCCCCGCCGAACCATTGCCCGCATCCCAACCAATAGAGAGCGTTGCGCTGGTGTCGTAATCGGCTGCCAGGCGCGTGATGTACTCATCGAATACAGACAGATCATTTACCTGGCCCGCCCCACTGGCGAAGTCCCCTTTGGTTGCTATATCGCCAAGCGCCAAAATATCGGCGCCATAGAATGCCTTACCAAAGGCCATGAACTTGAAGCCGTTATATTCCGGTGGATTATGCGAGCCGGTGATCATGATACCGGCATCGGCAACACCGGTTGCCGTGGCAAAATAGAGCATCGGGGTCGCCCCCATGCCGATCCGGGTAACGTCTATGCCGGTGCCGGTTAATCCTTCGACCAATGCCGCCTCAAGCACGGGCGAAGATGTGCGCCCGTCGCGCCCGACATTGACGTGACTTCCCCCTTTGGCCGCAACCCAGGTGCCGAATGCCGCGCCGATGGCCCGGGCATCGGCCTCGGTCAGATTTGCCCCGACGGTGCCGCGGATATCGTATTCGCGCAAAATCGTGGGGTCGAAGTTATGTCCCGCCATCTCAGGGCCTTTCTGTCTTGTTTCGGGGCGCCGGCCGCACTACAGGACCGTGCTGGGTTGACCGATGCAGGTATAAGCGATCCCCGCCATTACCATATCTTCGGGGCTGAACACATTGCGCAAATCCACCACGACCGGTGTCTTAAGCGCTTGCTTGATCGTTTCCGGGGCAAGGGCGCGAAACTGGTTCCATTCCGTCAACAGCACCAGGCAATCGGCATCCGCCATCGCTGTCTGCATATCCGATGCATAATCGATATCTGGAATTAACTTTTTCGATTCTTCCATCGCCTCTGGATCGTACGCGCGCACCGTCGCCCCCGCCGCTACCAGTGCCGGCAGAATAACAAGCGCCGGGCTTTCGCGCATATCGTCGGTGTTGGGCTTGAAGCTGAGTCCCAGCACCGCCACGGTCTTACCCTTCACATCTCCCCCCATGGCCTTGATCACCTTGTCAGCCATATGGTGTTTGCGCGCGTCGTTGGCGGCAACGACCGCTTCAACGATGCTCACCGGCATACCCGCATCTTGGGCCGTCTTGACCAGGGCCAGCGTATCCTTGGGGAAACACGATCCCCCGTATCCCGGTCCCGGATGAAGAAATTTGCGGCCAATCCGCCCGTCGAGCCCCATGCCGCGGGCAACGTCGGAGACATCGGCACCAACCGCCTCACACAAATCGGCCATCTGATTGATGTAAGTGATCTTCGTCGCCAAAAAGGCGTTGGTCGCATATTTGATCAGTTCGGCCGTTTCACGGGTGGTATGCAAGATCGGCGTCTCCAGCAGATAAAGAGGCCTGTATAGATTGCTCAATACGTCGCGTGCACGTTGCGCATCGCTGCCGATCACAACCCGGTCAGGGCGCATGAAATCATTAATCGCGGAACCTTCACGCAAAAATTCCGGATTGGACGCGACATCACATTGGGCATCGGGACGCGCTTGGCGAATGATCCGCTCAACCTCACGGCCAGTCCCCACCGGCACCGTGGACTTAGTCACTACGACTGTGTAGCCGTCCAGAGAATGGGCGATTTCCTCCGCTGCAGCATAAACATAACTCAGGTCGGCATGGCCGTCACCCCGCCGGCTCGGTGTGCCAACCGCGATGAAAACCACGTCGGCGGCCGCCACGGCAGCAGAGAGATCG